>NZ_JAQIBL010000192.1 GCF_027859075.1 Oceanispirochaeta sp.
GATATAAGCTTATCAACAAAAAACATTCTTGATTCAAACATTTTTTCATGAATAAGAACTGTTCCCTCAACCTGAGTAGCGATGACTGTGATGATACTTGTAAGGTCCGGTGGAAATCCCGGCCAGGGAGCATCATCAATCTGAGGAATCATTCCACCCATATCACTGGAAACCTTCATGATCTGATTAGGGGGAACATAAATTGTATCCTTCTCTGAGCTCCAGTGAATTCCAAGTTTACCAAAAGCAATTTTACACATTCTCATATTTTCAGGGTTGGAGTGTGTAATTTCCAACTCTCCCCTGGTCACTGCCGCCAATCCAATATAGGATCCGACCTCCATAAAATCAGCACCGATACTGTAGGAAACGCCTCCCAGCTTTTTTACACCCTTGATGGTCAGAAAATTTGATCCTATCCCTGTTATCTCCGCTCCCATTCCATTCAGCATTCTGCATAGATCCTGGACATGAGGTTCAGAGGCAGCATTCTGGATAACCGTTTTTCCCTGGGCTAATACAGCCGCCATAATTGCATTTTCTGTGGCTGTAACAGAAGCTTCATCCAGGAAAATATCTACCCCCACCAGCTTATTCGCGGTGATTGTAAACTGTCCATCAATATCAACTCTGCCACCCAGGGCTGTTAATGCCAGAAAATGTGTATCCAGGCGTCTACGGCCGATCACATCCCCCCCCGGTGGTGGAAGCACGACTTTTCCAGTTCGAGCCAGTAGCGGCCCCGCAAAGAGAATGGAGGCTCTCACAACAGATGCCAAAGACTCAGGGACCTCATTTTTAATATCCAACATCTGGCACTTAAGGTGATTATTGCCGATTTTCTCAACGAAACAACCCAAATGTTCGAGAATTTCAACCATCACCCGGACATCTTCAATGTCGGGAATATTCTTTAATTCGACAACTTCATCTGTAAGAATTACGGCGGCAATACAAGGCAGAGCTGCGTTCTTGTTTCCACTGGCTCTGATTTTTCCCTTTATAGAAAATCCGCCTTCGATATCATATTTCTGCATATAGATTTATCACCATTTTATACTTTCCCGGAATGAGAGAAAAATTGTTTATTTGTTGCTTTATTTTACTTCAATCCTATCAGCTTAGATACTGCGGGTATAGATAATTTTATCAAAAAAAGTTATAAATATTTAAATACTCTAGGAAAAGGATTCATCTTGATGAATGTTAAGAAATTTGGTGGAAGTTCCCTGGCGGATGCCGGAAAAATCAAACAGACTGTTGAAATTGTAAAACAGAATAAGGATACATCTCTCTGCCTTGTCCTCTCGGCTATGAAGGGCGTCACAAACACCCTCGTCGAAGCTGCTCAATGGGCCGAAAGTGGAGATAAAAAGTATCAGAACAATATTGAGAAGATACGGAAAAAACACCTGGACTGTGTCAATGATTTATTTATCGATCCAAAGCCAGAAGGAATTGAATATACGATAGAATCCATGTTTGTAGAATTGAATGAAATACTTCACGGGGTAGAACTAGTCCGCGAATGCTCTGCCAAAACCATGGATCTTATTATGAGTTTCGGAGAAAGGCTAAACTGCTATCAGGTAACTGCCTATCTGAACCATATTGGCATCAACGCCCGTTACATTGACTCCCGGGACATAATCAAGACAGACAGTGCTCACGGAAAAGGAAATGTTGATTTCAAAAAAACATACGAAAGAATACAGCACAATCTGATTGATATTGAATCATCCATCCCTGTCATCTGCGGGTTTATTGCATCTGATGATTCCGATAGAACAACAACCCTGGGAAGGAATGGCAGCGATTATACAGCCAGCATCATTGGGGCGGCCTTAAATGCCGATCGTGTTGAAATATGGACCGATGTAGACGGGGTACTCACAGCCGATCCCAGAGTAGTTAAGAATGCCTTTGTTATTCCTCAGCTGAGTATAGAGGAAGCCATGGAGCTCTCTTTTTTCGGTGCCGAAGTCATTCATCCCTATACTCTGATTCCAACAACAGACAAGAATATACCCGTATATATCAAAAACACCCTGAACCCATCTGCCGAGGGAACGGTTATAACCAGTAATTTCACGAAGAAAGATAGGATTATTACCGGAATTGCCTCTATTGATGACCTTTCTCTTATCAATATTGAAGGAGGTGGAATGATGGGGATGCCCGGGATGGCTTCTCAAATATTTATGTCTCTATCCGATGCCGATGTTAATATCATCATGATAACTCAGGCTTCATCAGAACACAGCATTTCAATCCTCTGCCGCAGTGAAGAAACAGATGCAGCCGTCAAGATGCTCAATAAGAATCTTAAGTCTGCCATTCACAATAGAAGAATTCAGAATATTCAAATTGTGGATCAACTGGTTATCATTGCTGTCATTGGAGAGAATATGAAAGGCCAGGCCGGTCTGACAGGAAAATTGTTCAGTGCCGTTGGAGATGCTAATATAAATATTCTTGCTATAGCACAGGGTTCTTCAGAGAGGAATATTTCTTTTGTAATTCAGCAGAAAGATAGAGATTCAGCCCTCATTGCTGTTCATAAAAAATTCATAGGGTAAGTCCCGTTAAGGAATGAAAATGAAATTTGCAAGCACCAGAAATAAAGATCATATTGTCAGCTTTCAAGAGGCTCTTTTTCAGGGATTATCCCCCGATGGTGGACTATATTATCCCTTGGAGACAGTTGACCTGAAATCCATATTTTCAGACTTTAGCTCAAACAGCTCTTTCCAGGACATAGCATCCACTATGATCAGCAGTCTTTTAGGGGATGAGATACCGGAATCTGATGCCCTGATACTGGCACAACAGGCTTTCCCTTTTTCTCCCAAACTTAAAAAATTGAATGACCGCATTAACATCCTCGAACTCTACCACGGTCCCAGTTCTGCCTTTAAAGACTTCGGAGCTTCTTTTCTGGCAAATTCCATGGAATATTTTTTGGCAAATAATGATCGTAAGGCTGTCATCCTGACAGCAACTTCGGGAGATACAGGCAGTGCCGTAGCAAGAGCCTTCTATAACAAGGCAAATATTGAGGTTGTCATTCTCTATCCTTCCGGGCGTGTGAGTCCACTTCAGGAGAAGCAGATGACCACTCTTGGTAATAATATACATGCCCTTGAAGTGATGGGATCCTTCGATGACTGTCAAAAGATGGTTAAAGACTCATTCACCGATACCGGCCTGAAAGGAATAAATCTGTCCTCTGCCAATTCCATTAATCTTGGACGCTTGATACCCCAGTCTTTTTACTATATCTGGGCAGAATGCAGACTCAGATCAGGGAAAAAGCCCGTCCGGTTTTGTGTTCCCAGCGGAAACTTCGGCAATCTGACTGCCGGGTTGTATGCAAAATCCTGGGGATTAAATGTTGATCAATTCATAGCTGCCACAAATAAAAATGATATTGTACCAGCCTATCTTAAAAATGGCGTTTATAATCCAAAAGCCTCTGTTCAGACCTTTTCTAACGCAATGGATGTAGGAGCCCCTAGTAATTTCGAACGAATGCAGATCCTGTATGAAAATGATATAAAAAGGATGAGATTGGATGTTCAGGGAATAATGGTGGATGACAAAGACACTTTAAAAACCATGAAGATGGTGGCTGATACATACGACTATGCTATATGCCCCCATACAGCAGTGGGTATAAAGGCAGCCATGGAAATGTCTGATAGTTCCTCGAATATAACAGTATTGTCTACAGCACACCCTGGAAAGTTCACAGAAGTTTTTGAAAAAGCTGTCGGAGTTAAACCTGAACTCCCGGAATCTCTTCTGGCCGTAAAAAATCTTGACAAAAAATGCATACTAATTTCCAACAAGAGTGATGAATTGAAGAAAACACTCCTTTCCATGTTCTCATAAAGTGTTAATGCACATAAAAAAACCCGGGGCTTACCCGGGTTTTTTGACTTTTCTACTGTATTATCAGCTATTGCTGCCTTTGTAGATTATTCTTACCTGCTTGTAAAGGCCTTCACCTTCACTCTTGGTCATGACTTCATCCATCTCGTTAAGGGCCATATGAATCAGTCTTCTTTCAAATGGATTCATAGGTTCAAGCAATTTAGATGATTTGCTTTTACAAACCTGTCCCGCCGTTTTTGTTGCCAGACGAATCAGATTTTCTTCCCGGCGTTGTCTGTAGTTTTCAGTATCAATGATGACCTTTCCACTATAGCTGCTTCCACCGATCTTACTGGCAAAAACATTCACAAGCATCTGAAGAGCATCCAGATTTTTACCTTTCTTACCAATCAGAATGGCTGAATGTTCAGATTTAATATCCACACCAATTTTGCCTTTTTCTCTGAAAGTAATAGAAACTTCTCCAGGATAACCCATGTGTTCTATTGTTTTTGTTAAAAATTCAATTAACTGCTTTTCAATATCACCGGAAGGCTCAATAGCTTCCATTCGCACTTGATGAGGCTCATCCACATAAACCTTGATTTTTACAGATCCTCTCTTAAAGAAAAAGCCGTGCTGTTGAGATTCAAGAATCTCAACATCAAACTGATCCTGTTCCATTCCAAGATCTGCAGCAGCTTTTTCAATAGCCTCCCGTTCAGTCTTGGCTTCATATTCTTTTACCATAAAATAACTCCTGGTTATCGATTTTCTATATTCAGGAGCTTACTCTGTGTTCAAGCTTTTTTCTTGTTTTTTTGACTGATATAAGCCTGCTGGGCAGCTGTCAGGATATTTGAAAATGTCCAGTAAATAAGCAATCCCGAAGGCATATCGTACAAGATAAAGAAAAACATGATGGGCATTCCTAGAGTAAGCATTTTTGTCTGCATGGCACTCTGTCCGCCACCTCCACCAGGAGCCTGAGTAAACTTGCTCATGAGCAGCTGGGTTCCCAGATACAGAAGTGGCAATAGTCTCAGATCATTCCAACCCAATAGTGGTAAGGTAAAGTTTCCAAAATTTAAGATTGATTCTGGAGCAGACAGGTCTGTAATCCAACCCGGTATAAATACAGCACCTCTTAAATCAAAATATTTATTCAACAAACCGTACAAGGCAAAGAAGATTGGCATCTGAATAACCAGAGGTAGGCATCCACCCATGGGATTAACTCCCTCTGCTTTATAAAGGGCCGCTGTTTCCTTGTTCAGTTTATTAGGATCATTTTTATATTTTGCTTGTATTTCCTTGATTTTGGGCTGAATACTCTGCATTTTCCCGGTTGATTCATAACTTTTATGTGTAATCGGAAAGAAAATAACCTTAATCAATATAGTTAACAAAATAATGGCAATACCATAATTAGGAATCAGTTTGTAAAAAGTTTCCATAAAAAATTTGAGGATAAATTCAAGCCATCCCAGCCAGGAACTTGAATCAACAGCTTTATCAAGATACATATCTGAAATTCCGAAGACATTATCAGATGCCATGTTGTACTTCGCTAAATTGCTGTCATTCTTGGGTCCTATATAAAAGCGATAAACATCTTTAATACTGGATCTTTTAGTAGTTGATCTGACAAAAAACATTTCTGAAGTTTCTAAAAGGCCATCTCTTGGTGATTTTGACCAGATGATGTTGGATGTTCCGGAACCTGGAATACCAATCATAGTAAAATACTTACCCACAATAGCAGCCCATTTTATCTGCTCAGCTGATTCCTCCGAGCCTTTTTTCAGCTTATGTTCTTCCCTCTTATCACCTGAAAGAGAGTAGTATTTTCTAAACTCATTTCTACCGTCCAATTTTTGAAATTCTGGGCCTATCTGAGGTCCAGCAAATAAAGTGTAGGCCATTCCATTATAGTTCAAAGGTATTGCTGAGTTTTCTGAATTGACTAATTCTACACGTACTTCAAACA
>NZ_JAQIBL010000193.1 GCF_027859075.1 Oceanispirochaeta sp.
GTTTATGAATCTTATAGATTTTGGAATTCTTTATTATGGATGCCACGGCCAGAAAAAAAGGCTGATCCTTATACAAAAAGAACTGTTCCTAATTTCAAAACCTATATTCATAAATACGATTGAATTGATAATAACCGTTTAACGGTTTTTATATTGTCTGTAATGGATGTGGCACGCTTCACACTGGTTACAGGGGGAAAATAAAGGTTCCCGGCTGAAGGCAGTAAGCCCTTACCAAAATAATTTTTGGGAGGGCTTGTCATGCGTACAGCCATTACTAAGGAAATCGCTTTAACGAGAGCGACAATCAGCGGTCCAGAGTTAGCAGAACTCACAGGATTATCTAAAATTACAGTCTACCGGAAAATGGAATCCGGAGAAATTCCTTCAATTCATATTGGCAGCCGCCGACTCATATCAAACAATTATTACTCTAAACTCATTTCCGGGGAGGCAGAAGCATGACTTCCCAGGAACTCAAGAACCTAAATGATTTTATTCTTCAGTCAATCCAGGCTACTCCATTCGGTGAAATCCACATAGTAATAAAAACCCATGACAATAAACCTGTACTCCTGGAAACATCTGTTATTACCAGAAAAAAGCTGACCGGAAATCCCGGGGGTTCTTATGTCAAATCAGCTTGAACAACAGGACGGCCCGAAAGCTGAACAGTTTGAAACAGACTATGAGAGGATTGTTCTTCATTGTTTCTTTGCTTCCCATGGTTTAATCAAAGATTCTGGGATCAATGAATCAGATTTTCTAAATCCCAAACATAAGCAGATTTTCAGGGTAATGAACCTTATTTTGTCTGAAGGTGATATACCTGAATTAGTGGCCGTATCTGAAAGGATGATAGATGATTCAAGCTATCTTTCAGAGCTATCAGGTCTTGAAGGATGCTCTACAGCAAATATCAATTTCTATTCAAAAAAACTAAAATCCAGATCAAAGATTATTGAGCTTAGAAGGGCAGCAGAAAGCACTCTCGATAGTCTTAATTCTCCTGATCATGATTTAGATAAAATCATTGATTCACTTCAAAAAGCAATACAGTTAAAATCTCATGGTTCACTTATAGCAACCGGAAAAATCAAAATATGGAATCAGACAGAACTCATGAATACTGACTTTCCTAAAATGGAATGGTTAGTGTATTCACTCATTCCTAAAGGTAATGTTGTTGTACTGGCCGGAGCTCCGAAACTGGGTAAAAGCTGGATGGCCCTGGCCCTGGGTCACGCTGTTGCAACCGGGGGTTCCTTCCTTGGATTTAATGCACTCAAAGCACAAGTATTGATCCTTTCTCTTGAGACTTCCCCGGCCAGAGATGCAGGACGTTTCCGCAAAATGGGTATTACTCCAAATGATAATTTATTCATTGCTCATGAGTGGCCAAAAGGGGCCGAAGGGTTCGCCAAGATAAGGGAGTGGCTGGACTCTCACCCACAAGCCGGAATGATCCTGGCAGACACATGGGTTAAACTGGCAGACCGCCATGACATGAACGACTATTCAGCCGTAAGTCATGAAACAGGAACACTTAAAGCGATTGCGGCAGAGTACGATGTAACCATAGGCATTCTGACCCATACAAGGAAAGGCTCTCAGTCAGAAGATGCCTTTGACGCAATAATGGGCTCTCAGGGGCTCTCCGGCATAGCTGACACCATGATGGTCATGAGGAAGAGAAGAGGGGCTCACGAGGCGTCCCTGAACGTCACAGGCCGGGAAATAACGGAGAATGAATTTGTTCTCAAGTTTGATCCTGATGTCTGCACCTGGGAGATGGTCGGAAATTCTTCAGAAGTTGCAGAACATGACAGCAGCCAGCCTATTCTTGATTATCTCAAAGAACATGGAGATTCAAACACACAGGCCATAGCTGATGCAGTCGGTAAGTCAAAACAGAACACTTCAAACATTCTGGGAAGGATGGCAGACAAAGGGCAGATAGTAAAGATCAGCCGTGGAGTTTACAACCTCCCCCTGGAAACACCGTTTACATCGTTTACTAGTTTACATTCTGATTTACCAGAGACTGAAACCATAAACGGGGAGTACACGAGTACACGGTGTACACGCACTACTCCAGAACCAGAACCGGAAGAAGTTATTAACTTTGAGATATTTTGAGGAGGCTTGTATGAGAAACAGATCGCCTTGAAATCATCATTTCTTCACTAAGTTTTTATATCAACAACCGGGAGGTAAAATTATGTTGAGCATGACAGAACCTGGACAGATAAGAGAGGGATCGGCACTACCCTTTATTCAAGCTGCCGCACTTGGAAGAATTACACCCTATCAATTAAAAGAGTTGGTTGATGCAGATCAGGTGTTAATAATTGTCCATGAAGGAAAGGATCTGATTTCTAAATCAATCATTGCTGATCTTGCTTCTATGTATAAGAAATTGAAGCAGAGGGAAAACCTGGAAAATAAGTTTGATGCTTTGGCCAGAATTGCAACCTATGGGAAAAAGCATAGCCAGAAGAAACAATATTATCGGAGGAATTCATGAATGTTTATGGACTATTTGAATTACCAAAACTAGGCAGCCAGGAGGCATTAATTACCCTGTGTTCTGAACTTGGGATAATTCCTAAATCGGGAGCGAACGGAAGAAAGTATGTTTTTCAGGATGACTTAAAACTTCTTGAAAAATCACTAATAGGAAGCCGGGAAACGGCAAAGGATAATACACTATGAGAATTTCATTTTCTAATGGTGGCTCTATGGTAATCAAGTCGTCAAATCCGCTTGAGTCTATGGCCCTGAAACAATGGGTAGAGTCCAGCTGTTATCCGTCACCGGAGACAGAATCTACAGAGGTTTCTCTTGGATCTTTGGTTATTGAAGATTCAGACGGAAAGGATCTTATTGACGATCGATGGGAAGCCGTCGAGATGGTAAAACGAATTAGAAAGGCGGTTGGATGATGGATGATCAGAAGGTTTATAGAGGGATGCAGCAGGATAAAAGGAACCGTAAAAAAGTTACGGTTATCGAAAACAGACCGGGGGCAGAACTCCCAAAGGAACAGGACAAAATGGAAAATACACTCACAGCAGCAGAAGGAACCGCAATCAAAGCAGCCGACAAACACAATACCAAATTGGCTGAAGTAGTCGACCTGGCAATCTCTCAGGGA
>NZ_JAQIBL010000194.1 GCF_027859075.1 Oceanispirochaeta sp.
CTCTTCCACAACCTTATCTCACAGATTCGGCAATGACTTTTACTGAATGTTAACAAACTGCCCAGAGAGACCTTCAAGGGTGTCGATGATATTGAAGTCGGTATGGAATTTGAAGCCAGCGGTGCAGATGGCCATATCATGGTAGTCAGAGTAGACAGCATCGTTGGTGATGAAATCACCATCAACGGCAACCATCCTTTAGCCGGGATGACTCTGGATTTTGAAGTGGGTATAACAGATGTGAGAGCCGCAACCGAAGAAGAACTGGAACACGGACATGTTCATGGAGCACACGGACATCATCATTAAGCGTTTAGAGAACAAACAGCTCCACAAAAGCCGTCCTCAGGGAAAGCTTTCGTGGGGGAGCATCAGAAAAATAAGAGCTGAAGAGACTCTGATACTGCCGTTCTATGATGATCCATTGTGAAATCCTTTTTAACATTAGTGAATCAGTCAAGTTAATATGATGAATAAATGGTCCCTGGGATAGGAATTAAATTAAATAATTCCCTCATCAAATATTCGCTTCATTGACTTTCAATTTACTTCTATCATACTATTTAGTTCTCACCTCCAGAAGAATGCACCATGACCGGAGTCAACACAAAGTTCTGGTCCCGAGTGAAAAAGTGTTTTCACCCTGTTTAAGGAGAATGAGTTTTTCTAAATATCAAGGAGTAATCATGTCCAAGTATACAAGTGTTTTAAAAAACAAGATGACAGACAAGAGCTTTGCCAAACTGGCAGCTCTCAAAAACGACAAGGTAATGGAATTCTTAGGAACCTTTGCAGAGCATTGCAATCCTGCATCCATTTATGTTTGTGACGATAGTAAGGCAGATGAAGAGTACATCAAGGCCATAGCCCTGAAAAATGGTGAAGAGCACCCCATGGCAAACTCTGAGCAGACCATTCACTGGGACGGTTACGGAGATCAGGCCCGGGACAAGGTAAATACAAGATATATGGTGTCCCCTGAAAATATGGAAAAGATGAAGGCCATGAACTCTCTTCCCTACGACGAAGCTTTGAAAGAAATCATGGGAATTGCCACGAATGTCATGGCAGGCAAAGAAGCATACGTGAAGTTTTTCACAGAAGGTCCTGCCGAAAGCCCCTTTACCATTCCCTGTATTCAGTTTACAGATTCTTCCTATGTAACCCATTCAGAGTCTATTCTGTACAGACCTGGTTACAAGCATTTCATGAACAATCCCGGTTCTGATGACTTTTTCCGCTTCATCCATTCCGCCGGAGAACAGGATGAAAGAGGTTGCTCCAAGAACCTGAAAGACAGAAGAATCTACATGGATACCCAGAACAACATTGTTTACTCCATGAACGACCAGTACGCAGGAAATTCTGTAGGCCTCAAGAAACATGCCATGAGATTAGCCATCAGTAAAGCAGGACAGGAAGGTTGGCTCTGTGAGCATATGTTTCTGATGGCCTGTCTTGGTAAGGGCGGAAGAAAAACCTACTTTGCCGGAGCATACCCCTCTGCCTGTGGTAAAACTTCCACAGCCATGATCCCCGGTGAAGAGATCGTAGGAGATGACATTGCCTACTTCCGCAACATCGATAAAGAATTCCGCGGTGTTAACGTTGAACAGGGTATATTCGGTATCATCAAAGACGTAAATGCAGAAGACGATCCTGTCATCTTCGAGAACGCCATGAAAAACCAGGAAGTGATCTTCTCCAATATCCTTCAGGGTCCTGATAAAAAACCCTACTGGCTTGGACAAGGTGTTGAAAACCCCAAGACAGGTCTTAACCATATTGGTGAATGGACTGAGGGAATGAAAGACAGCAAAGGTAACGTTGTTCCCGTGGCTCACCCGAACTCTCGCTACACCATGAGACTGGACTACCTGGAAAACTTTGACAAGGCAGGTTTTGATGCTAAAGAAGGAGTCAAGGTTGATGGTATTCTTTATGGCGGCCGTGACAGCGATACTTCCGTTCCCGTAGAAGAATCTCCCAACTGGAGAGACGGAATTCTTCTCAAGGCCTGTACCCTGGAATCAGAAACCACCGCGGCCACCCTCGGTGCTGAAGGAGTCAGAGCCGCATCTCCCATGGCGAATATGGACTTTGTATCCTACCCTCTTGGCGAATACACCATGAACAACATTAATTTCGTTAAGGGTATGAAGGAAGAACCCAAGGTTTACTCTACCAACTACTTCATGAGAAACCCCAAGGGAAACTTCATGACCAGCAAGCTGGCCAAAAAAGTCTGGCTTCACTGGGCAGAAGGTAGAATCCATGGAGATTACAAAGCTCTGGATACTCCTTCCGGAAAAATCCCCCTCTATGAAGATATAAAGGTTCTCTTCAAAGAACTTCTGGATGAAGAGTTCTCTTTAGAAGATTATACTTACCTGTTCACCTTCCGCTGTACTAAGCTGATTGAGAAACTGGAAAGAACCAAAAAATTCTTTGCCAGCAAAGACTCCAGTATCCCTGCGGAACTGAACGCTTACTGGGATGAAACAATTGCAAAATACACAGCAATAAGAGCAAAGTACGGTGATGAGATTAAACCCGGTGATTACAAAGGTTAATTCCGGGAACTGATTTAAAATATGAACCGCTCTTCACAGGGCGGTTTTTTGTGGCTTGAGAAACCTTAAAATATAAAAGCCCATCCGAATGGATGGGCTTCTTTTTGTTAGTAATCAGAGAGATGAACTGCTGAACGGCAGCTCAACTTCTAATTAGAGAAATTAACCGAGACGTTTTTCGAGTTTTTCGAGCTGTTCGGTCATTTTCTTGGGTAGTTTGTCGCCGAATTTTGCAAGGTATACCTTGGCATCTTCAACGGTCTTCTTAAATGCAACTGTGTCAACCTTCATCAGTCTGTCCCAGTCTTCCTTGGCCAGGTTCAGACCTTTTGCAAGGTCATCATTAGCAGGCATCATTCCGATGGGAGTTTCAATGGCGTCAACCTTACCTTCTACACGGTCGCACATCCATTTCAGAACACGGCTGTTTTCACCGAATCCGGGCCATACAAACCGTTTTCCATCTTTCTGGAACCAGTTAACATAGAATACCTTAGGAGCTTTATCTCCCAGCATTTTACCCATGTCAAACCAGTGCTGCATGTAGTCACCGGCGTGATATCCAATGAAAGGTGTCATTGCAAAGGGGTCGAATCTCAGGCTGACATTTCCAAGGTCCAGAGCGGCTGCTGTGGGCTCGGAAGAGGCTGTAGCTCCCATGTATACACCCTGTTCGAAGTCAAACGCTTCGTGTACGAGGGGCATAACAGAAGATCTTTTTCCACCGAATACAAAGATATCGATGGGAACTCCTGCAGGATCTTCCCAATCTGCACAGATAACGGGGCAGAGTTCAGCTTTTGCTGTGAAACGGCTGTTGGGGTGAGCACCCAGGATTTTTTTACCATCAGCATCTTTCATGCCGGGGTTCCAGGGGTTGTTCTTCCAGTCTGTACCACCGGCACATTCTACACCCATATCTTCCCACCAGACGTCTTTATCTGGTGTAACGACTACGTTAGTGAAGATGGCATCTCTTGAACAGCTGGCAAGAGCCATGGGATTGGAAGCTTCAGATGTACCGGGGGCAACACCAAAGAATCCAGCTTCGGGGTTGATGGCGTAGAGACGACCGTCAGCACCGGGTTTCATCCAGGCAATATCATCACCGATTGTTTCAACTTTCCATCCGGGGACGGTAGACTGAAGCATGGCCAGGTTTGTTTTACCACATGCGGAGGGGAATGCCGCTGCAATGTGGTATTTTTTACCTTCGGGATTGGTGAATCTCAGGATAAGCATATGCTCGGCCATCCAGCCTTCTCTTCCAGCCATGGCAGAAGCGATACGCAGTGCCAGACATTTCTTTCCAAGAAGAGCGTTTCCACCATATCCGGAACCATAAGACCAGATCAGGTTTTCTTCGGGGAAGTGGGCAATGTATTTTTCTTCAATGGGAGCACAGGGCCATCTGCTGTCTTTCTGACCGGGTTCGAGGGGTGAACCAACGGAGTGGAGACAGGGGATGAAGTCACCATCATCACCAAGAACTTCGAGTACCTTATTGGATACACGAGTCATGGTGTGCATGTTCACAACTACGTAGGGGGAGTCTGTGATCTCAATACCGACCTTGGCAATGGGAGAACCACCGGGACCCATTGAGAACGGAATAACATACATGGGACGGCCTTTCATACAACCAGTGTATTTACCGACCATTATTTTTTTCAGTTCAACAGGATCGATCCAGTTGTTGGTGGGTCCTGCATTTTCTTCTTTGACTGATGCGATGTAGGTTCTGCCTTCTACACGGGCAACATCCGAGGGGTCTGAGTTGAAAGCATAGCTGTTGGGACGAAGTTTCTCGTTCAGCTTGATGGCCATTCCGGTTCCGACCATTTCCGCCATCAGGCGATCGTATTCTTCTGTTGAACCGTCACACCAGATGACCTGGTCGGGGGTTGTCATTGCGGCAATTTCGTTAACCCAGGCAATGAGTTTTTTGTTTTTTGTAGGAACTGACATTCTCTATTCTCCTTAGAATATTTACTATTATGATATTTATATATAAAAAACCCGAAGTACATCATTCTGATATAGTCCGGGCCACTATCCTTAAGAATCCCTGCCTGAAAAGGCAGTTATTAATTAGTATTGTTGCTTATTTGATAACCGGTTGAGTACTGACTGATGATAGAATCACCCTTCTCCTTCCTCCGATTATTATCTGTACCATATAGATTCTTTCAATTCATTTCAAGTAATTATAGGACATTACTATGCATTTATTCAAATCTTATTGAAACTCCTGCCCCTGTAAGAATATAATTAAGAATTTAATCCCTAAAAATTGAGGTTCAATATATGACAAAAGGCCAAATGGAAGAACAAATCTGTAAAGCCCTGATCCATTTTGAAAAGGAATACATGGGACGGGGTCCGCTGGAAGCGAAAAGCTACATTATCGACGACATGGTCGTACTCAGAATGAAGGGAGTTCTTACTCCCGCAGAAAACAAACTGGCCAGTTCTCAGGAAATTGATAATGGACGGGCTCAGATCAAACAGATGCGCCGGACCCTCATTGAAAACGGAAGGACCCTTCTTGAATCGGTCCTGCAGGACATTCTGAAGGTCGGGATCATCAGTATGCATTCCGATCTGAGTACAAAAACCGGAGAGAGGATCATCATCTTTACGCTGGAATCGGCCCCTGATCTGACCTAAACTGTATTTTGTATTTTCTTTGTGAGCAGATTTATCCACACCTATATATTACTATATTTGTATTGATTATTCCTGCATCCCACGATCAATATCCTATGATATAATATTCGTGACAATTGACGCTATTCAGAAAAACGAAATTAAATGATTCAAAGAACAGGAAGCACCACTTTGTTTAAAACCTTTAGGCAGTTCAAAATATCCAGTATCATATTATTGCTGATTCTTCTCGTGGCACAAACCTTGATATCTCAAACAGGAGAGAGAGAAAAGGCTTCTGAACTGAACCTCAGAGACAAAAACCTGACAGATCATCCCGAACCCCTCTCGGGAGACTGGGAGTTTTACTGGAATGAGCTTCTGCCGCCGGGAACTGACTTTTCTGACTATGAAGCAGAAATCATTACTGTTCCCGATGCCTGGAATAAAAATGACAGGCACCCCATAAATGGCTATGGAACCTATAGAACCACGGTTCTTCTCCCTCCAGGACCGGAAATTCTCGGACTGACCATGGATTACAGCTTCAATCACTACAAACTCTTTGTGAATGGAAGGCTCCTCCACCAGAATGGTCTCCCCGGTGGTGAGTGGGTAATAAATTCCCAGAACCAGAAGCCGGCGATACTCCTACTACCAGGGGCCTCTCAGTTGGAGATTATCCTCCAGATCTCCAATTATTACGATTTTTACGGGGGGCTGCTGGATTCTCCTGAAATAGGAGGTCTGGACACTCTCAATCTCCAAAAAAACAGGTCACAGATGAGGGACGCCTTTCTTTTCGGAGTCTTTCTGGTCATTGGAATTCTATACTTTTTATTCTTTGTCAGTGAAGGAAAAGATTCTCATTCTTCCCTCTATTTCGGTCTTTTTGCCCTGGTCCTGTCCCTCCGGACCATCCTGTATGGTCAGCATATACTTCTGAGCCTCTTACCAAATATGCCTGTTGAAGTAGAAGCCACCCTGGGTCATCTGTCATTTTATCTTTCTGTACCTCTTTTTCTGAGGTTTATCAGCCTGCAGTTTCCTTTCAAACACAGCCGGATAATTGAATATCCCTTCTATGTGGTCAGTGCCATTTACAGCATCCTGGCCCTCAGCACAAGACACCACTTTTATATCCGATTTCTCACCTATTACCAGATCCTGGCGCTTTTTGTTGCTATCATTATATTTACCGTTCTCATCGTCAGGACCGTTCGGAAAGATCCGACCGCCAGGATTACCCTCCTGGGTTTTATTCTCCTTGTAGGGACCTCTCTGAATGATATGCTTTATGCTCAGCAGATCATTGATTCCTTCTATATGGTGCCTCTGGGTCTTGGACTGTTTATCCTAGGTCAAGCCACTCTGCTCAGCTGGAGGATAGGGAAGTCCTTCAGTGAGAGTAAGGATTTAGCAATAAAACTGATACACACCAACAAATCATTCAGACGCTTTGTTCCGGAAGAATTTCTGACCTACCTCAATAAAAACAGTATCATCGACATTCTGCTGGGAGATCATGTTCAGATGGAAATGACCATCATGTTTATGGATATCAGAGACTTCACATCCCTTTCGGAAAAATTGACTCCTAAAGAAAACTTCCTGTTTCTCAACTCCTTTTATGAAAGAGTCTGCCCCGTGATCCGGGATTTCAATGGATTCATTGACAAGTATCTGGGAGACGGAATCATGGCTCTTTTTGCCGGGCCTGATTCGGCTGAAAATGCAACCCGGGCAGCCATTCAAATGAGACAGATACTTCAAATATATAATTTTCACCGTTCCAAGACCGGCTATGATTCAATCAGAGTTGGAATCGGGATTCATACGGGATCTTTAATGATGGGAACCATAGGTGAAAACCAGAGGATGGATAGCACTGTCATTTCGGATGCTGTCAATCTCTGTTCAAGAATTGAAACCCTGACAAAAGAGTATGGCCTGGACATCGCCATGAGTGAAGAAACCTACAAGCATCTGAAGGGCGATCTGGCAAAGTATGTACGCTTTATAGGAAAGATAAAGGTCAAAGGAAAAGAGTTTCCGGTGAGTATTTATGAATTGTTCAATGGAGACCCCAGCGACATTA
>NZ_JAQIBL010000195.1 GCF_027859075.1 Oceanispirochaeta sp.
ACAGAAAAGAGGATGACCGGTATGAGGAGGGGAAGGGTGATGGAGATAAACTGTCTGATTTTCGAAGCCCCATCCACCTCAGATGCTTCGTATATTTCATTATCGATATTTTGCAGACCCACCAGAAAAAACACCATATTATAACCGGTCCATCTCCAGGTCAGGGCAAGGATGATGGTGACTTTTGCCCAGAAAGGGTCGTTCAGCCAGCTGATTGGATCTGAGAGAATCTTAGAGGTCAGAAGGAAATTATTCAGCAGGCCGTTGGTTTGCAGCAGAATCCTGAAGAGGACTGAATAGGCTACCAGGGAGGTCACGCAGGGCAAAAAATATACCGTGCGGAAAAGGCCTTTAAATCTTCTGATCCCATGATGGAGAATCACAGCAATAATCATGGCCAAAAACACCATGAGAGGAATCTGTACAATCATAAAGAGAAAATTATGACTCAGGGCCTTCCAAAAAATCTGATCCTGAGCCATCCGGACAAAATTACCCAGTCCTACAAATTCGCTTGTCAGGCCTCTCCATTTCTGAGTCACCAACAGGAGGGATGAAGTAATCGGATAAACCATAAAGACCAGGTATAGTAGTATCGACGGTGCTATGAAGGTCCATCCTGTTCGATTCAGATAACGATGGAAGCTTGATGATTTTTTCATGAGTAATCCTTTTTTAAAATCAGGAAGTCAGTCGGCCTGTTCCCCTATCAATCGGGAACAGGCACTGTCGGAAGCGATTAGTTTCCGGAAATTTGTTTGTACTCTGCTTCTGCCGCCTTGATGACATCATCAACACTCGTAATGCTGCCTGAGAACATCAACTGCATTGCATTATTCAAGGCAGTTCTCATGGATGTGTAATTTGCTGTGTAGTAGAGAGTGGGAACTTTCTCCATCCAGGAGGAAAATTCTTTGTATACGGCCTGATCCTTGTAGAAAAACTCATCATTGGCTGTGTAGTTGGAACCCTTGCGGCTGGGAAGGAATGTACCCATGGCACCGGCACCTTTCAGGATATCATTATAGAACCCCAGGGCTTCTGGAGAGGTTCCTGCCCAGGTACTCTTGAGGAAATCGACTGCCAGATCTTTGTTCTTTGATGACTTAAAAACATACCAGGAGGAACCGCCGTTGTTGCTGGCGTTTTGAGCACCTTTTACACCCTCAACCAGGGGTGTGGGAGCAACCATCCATTTACCTGCATTTTCGGGCTTGGATTTAAGTGTACCGATAATCCATAGGGCATTCATCAAACCGACAGACTCATCATTATTAAAGGCGGCAATCCAGTTGTTCCAGCCTTCTGACATATACAGAATTCCTTTGTCATTCATTTCTTTAAGATAGGCAATTGATTTTCTGGTGGCTGGAGTGTTGTAATTCACACTGCCGTCTTTATTGAAGAACTGGGTTCCAGTGGATTGAACCATGATTCTGAGAAAGTCGAAAACAGTATTGTCATAGGCTATGAGGGCTTTTCCGGTTTTAGCTTTAACCGTTTCTCCCAGTTTGATGACTTCAGACCAGGTCATCCCTTTTCTGTAGTCTTCAGGATTCAGACCGGCAGCTTTCAGCATATCTGTTCTCAGGAAAAGTCCTGTTGATCCTGTGTCGAAGGGAATACCATAAATTTTGCCCTGATCGGTCATGGGAGCTACTTTGTACTGGGCAAACTGATTGAAGTCTATACCTTCTGCTTTCAGATCAACAAAGGATCCGGCATAGTTCTGGATGAACTTTTCGATGATGAAATCCTGGAAAAGAGCGATGTCCGGGAGCCCGGCACCACCGGCCTGCAATCCGGCTTCAATTTTACCTTCAATATTATCGGGAATATCAACAATCTCTATTGTGACTTCGGGGTGCATGGCTTCATATACCTTGGCAGCCTCTCCCATGGAATATCCGTTAAAATTGGGGTCCCAGCACCATACTGTCAATTTTTTGGCTCCAGATGCGCCCTCCTGTGATCCTGCGGCGAATACGCCCTGTAATGTGACAAGCAATAAGACTGCTGTCAAACATAAAATCAAACCTCTTTTCATTACTTTCTCCTTTGTGAGATGTGTTTGGATTTCTATATACTGTCATCCTTTGTTAAGGGGGCGATACGGACAAATATCACAAAATATTTGAGAACCCGGTACAAATGTCACAAATCAGATGTGGTAATGGATTTTATTGGCCAGTTGTATGATTTGGAATCTGTTGTTGATGTTCAGTTTTGAGTAAATGATGCTGACATGATTGCGTACAGTTCGTTCTGAAATGCATAATTCTTCGGAAATCTGGTCGTTATCATAACCCGTGGCAATGAGTGTAAAAATTTCCTTTTCTCTTCTTGACAGCTTCTCCACCCATTCCATCTGCTCCTTGAGATGATGGCTTTTATTGTTGTCTTCATCACTATGGAGGCTCTGGATGAGATTGCTGATGAGACTGGGTGAAATCTGAGTGATACCGCTGCTGACAGCCCTGATACTGGCGATGAGTTCTGTGGGCGATAGGTCTTTCATCAGGTATCCTGATGCTCCGTAGGACAGTGCCTGCCGGACATATTCATCTTCATCGAAGGTGGAAAGCATAATTATTTTTACATCTTTGCATTTTTTATGAAGTTCTCTTGTGGCTTCTACCCCATTCATCTCAGGCATATGGACATCCATCAATATGATTTCCGGTTTGAACTGTTCCCAGCAGGACAGGGCTTCCACGCCGTTGGAAGCAATCCCGACAACACGAATATCATCTGTGTAATTGTGGATAAATGTCTTCAGGCTCAAGGCAAAGAGATTCTGGTCATCGACGATTAAAACATGAATGCTCATGTCATGATTATATCAGCTCGAAGGGCTTTTTGTTCGATTTTTGAATCAGATCGGTCAGTTGAACCTCGGGCCGGTAGGGAGACTGGGCTTTGGGTTTCGTTCACCGGGATTCTCACATTCAGCTCGAACCCTCCGGTATATGTGGTGTTGACTGAAATCTGGCCATTTAGACTTCCGATTCGTTCTTCCATTCCTGAAAGCCCTATTCCCTTCACAACACTCTCAGATCCCAGTCCGTTGTCAATGATGGTCATATGAAGAATCTTGTTTTCGATGAGGAAGTGGATGGTAATTTCTGTCGCCAGCCCGTGACGGATGGCGTTGGTCAGGGCTTCCTGTATGGTTCTGTAGAGGGTGAAATTGATCTCTCTGGAAAAAGAATGGGGTGTGTTCCCCCAGTTTACATTGACCTTGACTCCAGTCACCTTCTGAAAAATTGTAATGATTTTATTGATGGCTCTGACCCCGTCTTCCTCGGGGATATGGCGCTCCCTGGTTTTTCTCAGGGCCGTTCTTGTTTCGTTTAACCCCTCCTTTGCCTGTTTCTGTGCAGTGATAAGGATATCCGAGAGGGAACTCTGATCATCCTGAGGGATACTGCAGGCAGCATTGAGAAGGGCAATAAGATTTGTAAAGATATATCCGGAAATGTCGTGGATTTCTCTGCTGATTCTATTTCTTTCCCTGTCAGAGGATTCCACATCTATGGTTCTGGCGTAATTTTGTAAATTTGAGTTGAATTCGGCCAGAGTCTTCATTGTCTCTTTCTGCATATGCAGATTTTTCTGCATCTCTTCTTTCTTGTCAGACTGAAGTATCATCAAATTGATACAAACCGCAAAAACTGTACATATAAAGCCCATTATCATCAGAATCTCTGACGATGCAAATACCTCAGAGCCATACAGATTATTATGGCCGAAGATGGTATTGAAGGTCTGGGAAAACAGAATACCTGCAATGAATATAAAAGACAGTATGAAATTGACCGGCCTTTTCTGAAGAAATGCGGTTTCAACAAGGAGACAGATCCCAAGAAGCAGCTTGATTGTATAGAAGCCTCCGACACCATAGCCTTGTATCATGATCAGGTAACAGCGGAAAATCAGAATGATGGCGGCGCCGAAGGATGTTTGTATTAAAAACAGGGACAGGCTGAGGGGGAAGGAAATAATCATAAAAACGATAAAAGTTTTTTCAAATATTTCAGGATTGACCACAGGAAGTATCAGTGAAGGATAAAGAAAACCAACCATGGTGTATGAGGACAAGACGATGCAACCATATAAAATGGCCATCATCTGCCCATGTTTGAGAAAGAGTAGTGCATCCTTTTCTGCCGTTAACAGAGACATTGTGTCATGAACCGCCTTTCACTCTATCTTCTTGCATGTAGACTCTTTCTGTCAACAAATAAGAGCAGCATGTTATTTCGGGCCAGCCTGAGGCTCTTTCTTGGTTCAAATTTGTCAGAATTAAAAAAAGAATTGCCAAGCTCCTCAATACAACTTAAAATTCAATTTGAGAAACCCCTCTTACCAGGGCCTGATTTGTGTATAGGCCCTTCGGCCCTGAGGGTAAAAACACCAAGGCCCTTCGGCCTTATCAAGGAGAACACCGAGGCTGTAAATCAGCCTCGGTAGAACATAGGAGCCAACAATGCAAGTACTGAATCGAATGACGAAGAATCCCATTTCCATCTCTCTCCACACCCCTGTTTCGGAAGCCCGCGAAAAGATGAAAAAGGAAAAGATACACCGGCTGCCGGTGGTTGATAAGTATGATCACCTTCAAGGGATCATCACTGAAAACGATATCCTTTATGCTTCTCCCTCTCTGGCTACCTCTCTGGATGTTTATGAAATCAGTAGTTTAATGGCCCGTCTGGAAGTGCATTCTGTGATGACCAAAGATGTCATCACCATCGGTCCGGATACTCCCCTGGAAGATGCGGCCCGGATTATGGCGGATAACAATATCGGGGGGCTGCCCATCATCGACAAAGGCATTCTGGTTGGTATCATAACAGAATCTGACCTGTTTCGTGTCTTTGTAGAACTCTTCGGTGCCCGGGAAAAGGGAATCCGCCTCACTGTTCTTATGCCGGAAAAGAGGGGTGAACTGGCAGCCATTTCCAAGGCCATCGCCGATGCCGGGGGTGATATTGTCTCCTTCGGAAATATGCTGGGCGAAAATGCTACCAACCGCTATGCCATCATCAAGGTTCAGAATATAACCGAAGAAGAGCTGGTTAAGTCTATTCAACCCTACACAGAAAGGATTGTAGACATCCGGGAGATCTGATTTTCAGGAAAATTCACAGGTTCAATTTGAAGGCTGTCCCTCAGAAGGCAGCCTTTTTGCGTGTCATGACAGCGGGGAATTAAAACCAGAATAAATAAAAGAACACAAACGAAATTGACTGATCTCGTTTAATCATTTGTAAAAAACTAATATATATCCCATGATTTTTACCCAAAACCCTTAATTAGGCAGATTTTACTGATTTTATAGAGAAAATAACATTTGACAGATCGGAAAAACAGGATTATTCTGCATAAACAATCAAACACAAGTGAACACAAACGAACATTGAAAGGTCCGGTGTCTGGTTGTAATTAAATGCGTTAACGTTAACGCAAAAAACTAAAGGAGCGGTATTATGTTTAAAAAAACAATTACCCTGATTTTGTTGGTTCTTTTTGCAACAACTCTTGCTGTTGCAAATGGTCAGGAAGAATCTTCTGACTCACAAGGTTACATTGGTGTAGCCATGCCCACCCAGTCTTCCCAGCGATGGATCCAGGACGGTGGAAATATGAAAGCCCAGTTGGAAGAACTTGGTTACAAAGTTGACCTCCAGTATGCTGAGGACATTGTAGAAAATCAGGTTTCTCAGCTTGAAAACATGATTACCAAGGGTGTTGATGTCATGGTTATTGCCTCAATTGACGGCGAAGCCATTACCAATGTTCTTCAGAAAGCAGCGGATGCCGGTATTCAGGTTATTGCTTACGACCGCCTGATCCGGAATTCCGGAAATGTTACTTATTATGCTACATTTGACAACTTCAAAGTTGGCGTTCAGCAGGGGTCCTACATTATCAAGGCTCTTAAGCTTGAAAGTGGAGCAAAAGGTCCTTTCAACATAGAGCTTTTCGGCGGATCTCCAGATGATAACAACGCCTACTTCTTTTATGACGGAGCCATGAGTGTTCTTCAGCCCTACATCGACAAAGGTGTTCTGGTAGTGCGGTCTGGTCAGACTGGAATGGATAAGGTTGCCACTCTAAGATGGGATGGAGCTACTGCCCAGTCCAGAATGGACAACCTGCTGACAGCATTCTATGCTGATGGTGAAAAAATTGATGCGATCCTGTCTCCCTACGACGGAATCTCCATCGGTGTGCTTTCTTCTGTTAAAAATATTGGTTATGGAACTACTGGACAGCCCCTGCCAGTAATCACTGGACAGGATGCAGAAGTTCCTTCCATGAAGTCCATCATTGCAGGTGAGCAGACTCATACTGTATTCAAAGATACAAGAGAATTGGCCCGTGTTGCCGTTGGTATGGTTGAAGCCATCCTTAATGGTGGAACACCCGAAATCAATGACACAAAGACTTATGATAATGGTGTGAAGATTGTTCCCTCATACCTCTTGGAACCTGTTTCAGTAGACATTACAAACTATGAAGAAGTACTGCTTGGATCAGGATATTATACAGCTGACCAGCTGAAGTAAAAACTCTGATATAATATGCCTGTTGTCCTGGTATAAATCGGGGCAACAGAAAGTCTTTGTTTACTAGAATTATAATGATAAAGGCGGCAGAGACGGTCTCTGCCGCCTGTTTAAATAGCTAAGGAGCCGGAAATGTCAGATACAATTCTGGAAATGAGAGACATTACAAAGCTGTTTCCGGGAGTGAAAGCACTGGATAATGTAAACCTCAAGGTAAAGGAATGTCAGATCCATGCCCTTGTTGGTGAAAATGGTGCAGGAAAATCCACACTTATGAATGTATTGAGCGGTGTGTACCCTGCGGGAACATATTCAGGAGACATCATCTACAAGGGAGATGTCTGTCAGTTTAAGGAAATCAAAGAAAGCGAGAAAAAGGGAATTGTTATCATACATCAGGAATTAGCCCTGATTCCCTACCTCTCCATCGCTGAAAATGTGTTTCTGGGGAATGAACAGCAGTCCGCCATGGGTGTGATTGACTGGGATCTGACCAGGACAAGAACGATTGAACTTTTAAAAAAAGTACGGTTGCATGATCATCCTGATACCAAAATCAAAGATATCGGGGTAGGAAAACAGCAGCTGATTGAAATAGTCAAAGCACTGGCGAAAGATGTCAAACTCTTAATCCTGGATGAACCCACGGCTGCTTTGAATGAGGAAGACTCAGATAACCTCCTGAATCTCCTCCTTGATCTGAAAGAACACGGCATAGCTTCCATTATTATCTCTCATAAACTGAACGAAGTGACCCGGGTGGCCGATGAAATCACGGTCATCAGGGATGGAGCCACCATCGAAACCCTGAAAAAGGGATCTGATGATATCACAGAAGACCGGATCATCAAGGGCATGGTAGGCCGGGAATTAACAGACCGCTTTCCACGGCGTGAGCCCCATGTGGGGGATGTCATGTTCGAAGTGGCAAACTGGAATGTCTTTGACCCCATGAATGAGGATAGGAAGGTTATCAATAACGTGTCTATCAATGTTCGGAAGGGAGAAGTCGTCGGCATTGCGGGATTGATGGGTGCAGGCCGAACAGAGCTGGCAATGAGTCTTTTCGGGAAGAGTTATGGCCGGCATATTACCGGGCAGACATACAAGGATGGAAAGGAAATACATCTGAAATCTGTCAGTGATGCCATAAAGAACGGCCTTGCCTATGTGACTGAAGACCGGAAAACGGCCGGTTTGATCCTTATTGACGATATCAAACGTAATATTACTCTCACCAGCCTGAATAAAATCAGTAAAAATATGGTGGTGAATGATAATATGGAAATCCGTATTGGAGAAAAGTACAGAGAGAAACTGAACATCAAGTCCTCCAGTATCCTTCAGAAAACGGGAAACCTTTCAGGAGGAAACCAGCAGAAGGTCGTTCTCAGCAAATGGATCTTTTCTGAACCGGATATTCTCATCCTGGATGAACCGACCCGGGGAATTGATGTGGGTGCTAAATATGAAATATACCCCATTATCAATCAGCTGGCGGCTCAGGGAAAATCTATTATTATGATTTCATCAGAATTGCCGGAAGTCCTGGGAATGTGCGACAGGATCTATGTCATGAACGAAGGAAATATCGTGGGAGAACTGGCAAAAGATGAAGCCACTCCTGAAAGTATCATGAAATGTATTATGCAGAATAAAAGGGAGAGCGTGTAATGGAAAAAATCCTCCATACTTTCAAATCTCATATGCGTCAGTACGCTATGATCATCGCACTTGTTGCGATTATGATCCTGTTCCAGGTTACAACTGGCGGGATTCTGCTGAAACCTCTGAATGTGACCAACCTGGTTCTTCAGAACAGCTATATCCTGGTATTGGCCATCGGGATGCTGCTTTGTATCCTCACAGGTGGAAATATCGACCTTTCCGTTGGTTCCGTAGCGGCCTTTGTTGGGGCTGTCTCTGCCACATTTATTGTGACATTTCACATGCCCGTCTTCCCCGCGCTCATTCTGTCTCTGATCATAGGAGCCTTAGCTGGTGCCTGGCAGGGCTATTGGATCGCCTATGTGAGAATACCGGCGTTTATCGTGACTCTCTCGGGGATGCTTGTATTCCGGGGCTTTACAATGATCACCCTGAAGGGACAAACCCTGGCTCCCTTTCCGGTCTCTTATCAGAAGATTGCCTCCGGATTTATCCCCGATGTTCTGAGAGGAGGAGGCGAAGGACTTCACATTACAACACTTGTTATTGGAGTTGTCTGTGCCATTGTTTATCTGATTTCCGTGCTTCGTGACAGAAGGAGTAAACAGAAGTATGATTTTGTCGTCTCATCTATCCCTGTATTTGCCCTGAAAGTCGGTCTTATGATGGTGGTTATCAATACTTTCACCTACTGGCTGGCACGGTATAGGGGAATTCCCAATGTCCTTGTTCTCCTGACGGTCCTGGTTATGGCGTATACTTTTATGACCAATAAAACCATTGTGGGACGGCACATCTATGCCTTTGGAGGCAACGAAAAAGCAGCTAAGCTCTCAGGTGTGAAAACCAACAGGGTTCTCTTTGGTGTTTATGTCAATATGAGCGTTCTGGCGGCTCTGGCGGGCATCATTTTTGCAGGACGTTTGAATGCGGCTACTCCCAAAGCGGGGACTCTTTTTGAACTGGATGCCATCGCATCCTGCTTCATCGGGGGAGCCTCTGCAACGGGTGGTGTTGGAACAATCATCGGTGCCATCATCGGTGGTCTGATCATGGGAGTTCTCAATAACGGTATGTCCATTATGGGGATCAGCATTGACTGGCAGCAGTCTATCAAGGGGCTTGTTCTTCTCTTTGCCGTTGCTTTTGATGTTTATTCCAAATCAAAGTCAAAGTAATTGTTTTCATAAAAAAGAGTAAAGACCTGACTCCCTAACCCCTGAACCAGTGAATTGACAAGTTCAGGGGTTTTCTATTCAGAACAGTGATTATCCGCTATTATGGAGACGAAATGTTTGCAGTGGAACGAACCAGGATTATTAAGAAATACCTCCTGGAAAATAAGAAAGCAGAAGTTGCCGTACTCAGCGAGATTCTGGATGTCACAGAAGTCACTATCCGGAGGGATCTGGAGAAGCTTGAAACCGAAGGCTTTCTGAAAAGAATGCATGGCGGTGCCATCCTCAATGAAATTGAAGAATCTCCTTACCTGATTGAACCAGATCCCTTTGATGAAGATCGTCAGGAGATCGGACAGATTGCCAGCCGTCTTGTCGATGATAATGATGTCATTATGATTACTCAGGGACTGACTTCCCTGCAGCTGGCCCGGAATCTGGGTGATAAAAAAAATTTGACAGTTCTCACCAATGATCTGCTTATTGCTCTGGAACTGACGGCCCATTCGGCGATCAAAACGATCCTTCTGGGAGGAGACCTGGAGCATCAATCCCGGGGTGTTTATGGAAACTATACCATCAACAGCATTCGTTATTTCTTCGTAAATAAGACCTTTTTTGAAGTAGAAGGCCTGAATCAGAACTCCGGATTTACCGTCTCCAGCATTGAGAAAGCCAATCTCATACAGGAATCCCTGAAGATTGCTTCCGAGACTATCTGCCTGTGTTCGGCAGACTGCTTCGGCAAAACCGCATTCTATCCCGTGGGTGCCCTGACTCTGGCAGAAAAAATAGTTACAAATTCAGGGATTGACGATGAATATAAAAATCTGATCTTTGGTCAGGATATACAGCTTTTTACTTCTCTCCAGGTATATGAAGGTCATGTCTGATACCCCGCTCCTGAAACTCATTCAGATTGAGAAACATCTCCCAGATGATTTTTACCTGAACAAGATTAGTCTTGAACTGAAACCGGGAGAAGTTCATGTTGTCATGGGGGAGAACGGATCGGGGAAGAGCTGCCTCATGCATATCATCAGCGGTCTTCTACAGCCGGACTCGGGAAGAATGGAAATTCTGGGAGAAGAGGTTTTTCTCAAAAATCTCACGGATGGACAAAATCATTCAATTATCTACATTCAGCAGAATGCTAATATCCTGCAGAGCCTGAGCGTGGCTGAAAATATTTTTTATTACAGGATGCCCTACAAAAATTCCTTTTTAAAGATCATTGACCACAATCTATTGAATAAAATGTGTTTTGATCTTGTGAAAGAGCTGGACCTTCCTTTTAATATCCATGACCAGGTGCATCAGCTGGGACTGGCGCAGAGACAGATTCTCGGCTTTTGCAGGGCCTATGTTTCTGATTCCCGGATCGTCATTCTGGATGAACCGTCGGCATCTCTGACAGATCATGATCAGATTATCCTTCATACAATAATAAATCGCCTGAAAGAGCGAGCTGCGGGGATCTTGTATATCTCTCATAATCTGAATGAAATACGTCTGTTCGGTGACCGGGTCAGTGTCTTGAATAAAGGACTGCTGGCGGGAACGCTTGATTTGGCAATCCATGGGGATGAGGATATTATCCATCTGATGTCCGGTGCAGTTCATAAAAACCGCTACCCCCGCATGAAGGTCAAGTTGGGCCGGGAGCTGTTGAAGGTCAAACATCTATGGGCAGAACCTATCCTGAAAGATATTAACTTTTCTCTCCACAGGGGAGAAATTATAGGCATCACCGGCCTGGCAGGATCCGGAAGAAGTTACCTTGCTCATTGTTTGTTTGGAGTCCACAAGATAGATATCGGAGCCATTGAGGTGAATGGAAAGGGAGTGCAGATTGACAATCCGTTTGATGCTATTCAACAGGGAATTGCTCTGGTACCGGAAGACCGGATCAGCGATTCTCTTGTGAGTTGTCTGGATATCTCCGAGAATGTTTCCCTCAGTTCTCTCAAACGTTTTTCCCGCTTTGTCTCTCTGAATACTACATTTTTAAATCAGGTGGTTCTGGATTATATTCGCAAATTCAATGTGGAGTCTTTCGGATTCAAGAAGAACATGAGCGAGTACAGTCTGGGGAACCAGCAGAAAGTTGTCTTTGCCAAATGGATCATGAAACGTTCCCGTGTCTTCATTCTTGATGAACCGACCCGGTCTCTGGATATTCCGTCACGGGTGGATCTTTACAATTCTATGAACGATCTGATCAGTAAGGGGGCGGGTATCCTCTTTATTTCGTCGGATATTGAAGAAATTCTGGGGATGTGTGACAGAATCCTCGTCTTGTCAGAAGGTCGCTTTGTCTGTGATCTGGATGGTAAGGCTGCCAGCAAAGAGGTTATTCTGGGTTATGCAACAGGAGAATTACAGCCTCTTCTTCCGGAACTTTAAGGTCAAAAATAAATGCCTTCCAGCCAGAACAGGATTATGCAGGATCAGTCTGGGGCCGGTAAAACGCATTACTGTTCTAATCCTGTCCCTATGATCCTTATCATAGCAATGAACCTTGCAACTGGAGCAGGTTCTGCCGTATTTTTTGAATGGACATTTGAGAGTTTTTTGATTCGAATAATTCAGATCTGCAGTACAGGTTTGACATAGAAACTTGGACGGGTCCAAATGATTTGCACGACAATACAAAGAATAGGTTCTTCTAAGAGTTTTAATATCCAGTTCTTTATAATTCATTACACCAGCCAGGATCGAACCGATTAATAGAGAACAGTCATAATAATAAGAATTGTGACTGAAATGACTGTACTCAGGGAAAGAGTGTTGTTCACGTAGTCCAGGTTTTCCCTGTCCTCCTGTTTCATATAGATAGAGATCACAAAGGGAGGGGGGAGGAGGAACATGGTGAGAAGAGCCATTTCATAGATCCGGTCCAGACCCATATATTCCCTGATAATAAAACGATTTACCAGCAGAGCCAGGATGATGAGGAAGGTTTTGCGAATCAGGACCGTTTTAAGAGCCAGAACCATTCCTTTCCTCTTGAAACTCAACTCATAGCCTATCATCAGAGAGATCAGGGGCACTGTCAGATTCCCAGCCAGTACGAGGAATTCTCCCAGGGCTCTGGTCAGTGCATTGGGATTAATCATTGTTTTAACGGTACCGGTAAGCAGTCCGGCAAATATTGCCAGGATCACAGGGGATTTTATGAAGGAAAGGAGAAGGACTCGTGCAGAGCTGTGTCCTTCCTTTTCTCTGATCAATAGTGCCATCAGTATGAAGAACACAAAGAGAACCTGTCCCAGGTCCATGAGAGCAAACTTTGCTAGATGCTCATGCCCGTAAATGGAGAGGAACAGGGCATATCCCAGCATCCCCATTTCAAAACCACCCATCATAAGGGACCAGTAGGGTGTCTTGATCTTCAGTATTCGGGCAGTAACCTTTCCAATAAAAATCATCAAAGCACAGATCAAAAAGATGAGAAGGACGAGCAGAAGGAAACGGACTTCCAGATTCAACGAGGCAAAGGCCTGAAACAGGAGCGCCGGAAGGGCCAGGTTCGAGACAATTTTTTTAATATCGCTGCTGCTTCCTTCTTTCAGGAAATTTTTATTTTTAAGCAGGGTTCCAAGAGCGAAAAACAGAAGAACCGGTAGAATACTGAGAAAAATAGATATCATTTGAGTTCCTTTATGAAAGCCTTTCTTCATAGTACTATAAATGCCTGCATTGAAACAGCTTAAAACAACAATGCTGTATAGCAGAATCCTGGATGGAATTTGATCTTGTTCCTTCTAATTTATGATTCCATCAGAAGCCGGGAATCCCGCCCTGATTTTTTTTGAAAATAAATATTGACAACCGCCGGGATTTGACCCATTTATATATACAGTTACTGTGTCATTGTCGATGGCCTTTAATGACAGACTAAGGACCCTATAGGCTAACAACGTCTGTTATCATCTTCCTTTATTTGCTTTGTCTTTTGGAGTTGGTTTCAGTTTGTGGATTTTCGGGGAGTTCCTCTAATAATCCACTCAGAGAGTCCTTCTGCAAAGCATACTGAGGTTCTTATGAAAAAAGAATTATGGTTCCTGACTCAAGACGATGAGCTGGTGGATGTCTACGATGACAGAGACATCGCTACGGAAGAACGTATTTATCTTAAAGAGGACAATCCTCTGGATACAATACGACTTCATTCAATAGGTATTGCAGAATTGAGTAACTATCCTGACGAATATGAGTTTGCTCAGGAAAGGGGGTTGTTGGATGAATGATACAATTGTTGAAGAAGTATACCTGGGAAACTTAAGCTACGATATTACCAGGGATGATCTCCATGAAATGCTGGAGCAATTCGGAGCCGTAAGCGAAGTCAATCTTGTTGAGAACAAAGGCATTGCTTTTGTCAGGTTTGAACTGGTCGAAGATGCAGAGCTGGCCATAAAATCACTGGAGGGCGTTGACTTCCTGGGACGGAAACTGGTTCTTGACTGGGCCAAGCCTAAAAAAGCCACAGCTCATATTTAGGACTGCAGTGAACAGTGTCGGAGACTGGTTCTTGCCGGTATGGGCAGCTCCGGCGGATCAGCAGGTTCATGATTTGAATTTAAGAAATTATGAACAGCTTTTTAAAAGCAATAAGAAAAACTTCTGCTCTTAAACGGATGTTGAACGGATACGGTCAAAGTATGGAGTATTCCTTTCCCGCACGCAGCGGGCCGCATACAGATACATGGCCGCAGACCAGGTTTGCCAGTCCTGCCCCCGGGGGGTTCCATCCTGTGCTTTTATCCATTCATTGAAACCAAAGGAAAGATTTTTATCAGTTGTCTTTCTGACCTGTTCTGTCAGAACCAGCAGCTTTTCTTCCGCCAGTTGATACTCTTCGGCGGCTACAATTGCAGATATATAGAACCCGCTGATATAGGGCCAAATCCCTCCATTATGGTATTCTCCGGGTCTATTGAACTCTTCATAGCGATCCAGCCAGTCCGGATCGTCCCTATTCATATAGGGGAAGAAATTGGGTGCTATGTCGACTGCCAGATCTCCCTGCTTGATCATGGCTTTGCACTCTTCGTTTATCCATGAAATAATTTCTTTTGATCTTTTCAAGGGAGCCATTCCTGTCAGGATGGCCAGGCTGTTGCCAAGCAGATCAAAGCGTTCACTGCTGTAGATCTTGAAGATCCAAAAGGCGTAATAAGGCTTGCTCAACTGACTAAGCCTGTTGTGTACATGGTTGTGCTTCTTGTCTTTTGTTATGGCGAATCGGCTGAAAGATGAGGCCAATGCTTCTGCCTTTTCGGTGAGGCCGAAAAACTGAAGGTAAGCATAAGCCAGGGTGTTCACAAATAGGCCATAACCGATGACCCACTGTTCATCCCGCCAGTCTGTGGTGGGCAGCTGGCCGATAAAGTTCCTGTCTGTCGGGCTCTGGTAGCTCATCCAGGTTAGAGCCTTTTGGGCGGCATCTTCCAGGAACTGCTCCTCACCGGTTGCAATTCTAAATATTGCCAGGCCTATAAGAAAGAGGGGCGTCGTATCGCTTGATCCCCGGTTTTCCGGGTCATGAACCAGGGAAGGACTCTGACCATGGGGGGACTGATTGGATGCCAGGGTCGTGAGAACTCTTCGCATCTGCTCCATAAGCTCAGGATCTCCGGAAAGGACAAATCCAGGCAGAGCAATCATCAGATCTCTTGTGTAGGGTTCCGGGTAACCCCAGCCTGCGGTCCGGGGGAGTTTATCAAAAGGGCCCTTTGCATTATGTTTCAGAACCTGGAGAGCCATTTTTTCCGCTTCTTCAATAAGATGCCATTGGTCTGTATTCATTTCAGATCCAGCTTTTTCTGTACTATCTGCATAAATTTTTGGGCCACAACCATATAATCAAAGTTTGTGACAACATGTTCTCTCGCCGCCTTTCCCAGACGTTCCCGCAGGGCTTTGTCATTCATCAGCTGGAGTAGAGAGTCTTTTAAGTCGGGGATACTGGCCCTGTAGTCAACAATCCGGGGCGGATCAAACTTAATCTTCGTGTTTTCCGGATAGCCTGACTCACTGCCCAGGATGGTCTCATGAAGGACAATCTGCTGAGCGACTCCGGCCAGCAGGGCCGTTTCTCCATGAATCATTGTATCTTTCGGCCCCATGGCGTTGATACTTATAACAGGTTTGCCGCAGGCCCCCGCTTCTACCTGAGGCATACCAAATCCCTCCAGCCGGGCCGGGGCTGCATAGATATCACAGGCCGATATCAGGTAGGGGACAAAATTCCGGGAGATAATGCTTGTTTGAAAGTCCATTTGCTTTTCGATTCCAAGTTCTTTGGCAAGCTTTTCGTCCATAGTGTTCTGTGCCGTTGTTCTGTCCTGGGGCCAGACCTTACAGACATAACGCCAGTCTGGAATTTTCCCCTGGAGTCCGGCCAGGGCATGCATCACTTCCTGTGCCCCTTTGGATGCCGCATCCCCCCCGATGGTCAGCATCATCAACTGATTGTCTGAAATTCCCAGGTTTTTCCTTATGGATTTGACTTTGGGGTCATCCTGGGAAATGGGATGGAATATTTCTGTTTCACATCCTACAGGCAGAACTTCTATGTTATCTCCGGAGATTCCATCTCTTACATACATATCCTTGACCCACTGTGAGGTAACAAGGATGAGAGGCAGCTTGTTCAGAACATCCTGATAATTGGCGATATAGCCATCGGCTACAAGCCAGGGGACGGCAGTGGCGCCGAATTTCTGAGGATGAAGTATTATATCGGGGGCATAGCCCCAGTATCCCACACCGGTGACAACATCGGGCTTGAACCAGTTGTAATACCATTCCTTTTCCAGGGTGGATTTGGAGTTCACCGCATAAACATCCACACCCATTTTCTTAAGGCCCCGGTACAGCATGTCTCCTTGAGTGGCCAGACCTCCGGGTGAGGGAGGATAATCATACAAGATCAGTACTTTCATATTTTTACTTCATCCTTTTTTAAGCCATTCTGCAGCTTGTTCTTGAGTAGTCACTTGCCAGAAGGCCTCTATCCGCGGGGTCGTTCTGGCTTCAAAACCGTCCTTATCAAATCCATATGTCTCAGTGATGATGCTGTATTTCTTCTGCCATATTTCTTCACTGAGGACTTGCTGGATAGGGGCGGATGATATGGCATGGGGCAGGGTGGACTTTTGTTCGTCTTCATAGGCGAATAGTCTTATTTCACGGGCCTTCAGCTGTCCAGAGACCCAAAGAGCCAAAACGGCCCGGCCCGCCTCTTCATGCCTTTTATGTCTGGTGTATTCTCCAACAGGGCTGTGTGTGTAAATGAGAGCATAGGTCAGTTGCGGAAGGATATTCATGATAGTGCTCCCCATAAGACCCTCTTCCAGTGTCTTTTGATCGGGTTCGTCATCCAGGTCCGCCATTTTTCCTCTGGCTCCTAATTCTTTCAGAGCCTGATAGAATTTGGGAGAACGGTCTGTATCGGATTTCCTGCAGAGGCTCAGGATAAAACACTCTTGAAAATTACTCCTCAGAATTGATCCTCCCGCCCAGAGTGTCTCATCATCCGGATGGGCAACGATGAGGGCAATCCTGTCCCCGTCCTTGGAATCAATGTTCATATATCTCCTCTTTTACTGAATTATTGTTCATTCTATTTTCTCGAACAAGGTATATTTATTAAATCATTCGTTAAACCTTTTCTATTCAGCCTGGGCTGATTATCTTTTTCAAAATTTATGAGGCGGGAAAGACTGAATTGAATTAGAATACAAATATAATTAATGAAGCAACCCAAATTATATGAGGTCGATTATGCAGGTGAATGTGAAAAGGCGGGATATTACATTCAATCCCGATTTCTCTCGGGTTATAGCCCGATACCTCTATACCGGTGATGAGCGTAGTGCCATTATTATCAGAAGCGTCCTGGAACTCAGTGATGAGGAAGTGAAGGACAAGCTGAACCAGGTTCTTCGAAGATACTCGAAAAGACACCGGAACATTTCACAGGTTTTTGAGAAGCATTATAAATTATTGGCAGACCTTTTCACACAAATGGAAATTGATATCGATTCGATTGATTTGCATCGCCGGAATTTAATCGGAGCCTATTTTACGATGGAATACTCCATTGAGGCCGCCGCCTTTTTTAACCCTTCCATCGTGGAGTCCCCTGATCAGATGGGACTTGTTCCAGGAGAAAAAAGGGTAATTCTCAGCTTCCGGGCAACAGGAGAGGGGCATCTTTCTTCCATTGTTTTCAGATCAGGGATTCTGAACAAGGATGGACATTTTACAATGGATCCTGTGGGGACCATGTTGGCTGAGGCAGATAGGATTAAGCGCCATGTGTACCACAAAGAGCAGTTCCTTATGGATCTTAATGAATTGCAGGAATATAGCAGTGGTCCGACTCCATCAGTCGTGCTTTCCAGTTTAGGTGATGATTTTACCTATGGTGAACTGGAAACATGCATCAGGAATGCTCCCGATAAGCATGGTTCCTCCATGGATGAAAAAGCATTTTTCAATCAGATCATGTGGCTGGCCTCTTCCCATTATGAAATTGAATTTACCCTCGACTCATCCCTGTGCGAACGGGTTATCTTTCCCATCTCTTCAACTGAAAGGCGGGGGATTGAAGATGCCCGGTTTGTCAGGTTTACCGAGGAGAACCAGACACAATATTACGGGACCTATACCGCCTATGACGGGATATCCACCATGCCCAAGCTGATTGAGACCAAGGATTTTTATCATTTCAAGGTCCATCCACTCCACGGGAATATTGCTAAAAACAAAGGAATGGCTCTCTTTCCCCGCAAAATCAGAGGACAATATGCCATGCTCTGCCGGATGGACGGAAGGAACAACTATATCTCTTTTTCTGATAATATCAACATCTGGAATGAAGCCAAGATGGTCCAGTCTCCCCGGTATACCTGGGAGTTTATCCAGGTCGGGAACTGCGGGTCTCCCCTGGAAACCGAGGATGGATGGCTTGTCATTACCCACGGTGTGGGTCCCATGAGAGAGTACGTCCTGGGAGCTTTGCTTCTTGATCTGGAAAATCCTGAGATTGAGATTGGACGGCTTGACTCCCCCCTGTTGGCTGCCAATGAAGTGGAACGGGAGGGTTCTGTTCCCAATGTTGTATACTCCTGCGGTTCCATTATTCATAATGAGGATCTCATCCTGCCTTATGCCGTTTCGGATTACTCATCAACTTATTGTACGGTCAACCTGAAAGAACTGCTGGCGGAGCTGAAGAGAGAAAAATAAATCATTCCTTGCTGAAGATTCTGATCAGGTTTTATTGGTCAGGATCTTGGCGTTGAGTCTGTATCTAGTCCCATAGCCATAAAATTTATTTCTTCATTGACAAAAAACGAATCTCTTGCAATTATTAAATTCAATGAATGAATTAAAGATTGCCTGTTTTTGTCGGAACGGCTGGAAGGATTCATTCTCAAATTATGGAGGTCTAAAATGATCAAAACACTTAGGAAAGCTGTGCTTTTGACAACAGCTTTTATGTTGTTCCTCGGAACTTCTTTGTTTGCTACGGGTACACAGGAAGCAGCAGAGAAAGGCGTTGTTCTGTCAACTTATCTGCAGATTGATCCTGCAAATCCCCAGCAAATGGGATATGTCGAAATGCAGGCTGCTTTTGAGGCCAGTCGTCCGGACATCACTTTTCAGCATGAATATGCGACAGGTGAAGCATTCCACCAGAAATTCCAGGCTATGGTTGCCTCCCGAGAACTTCCAGATGTCTTTACAACATACATTGGTAAAAGAACGGCTTATGTCACGGAAACCGGAAATGCAATGGACTTGAATGAATATCTGACAGATGATTTCAAGAGTCAGTTCAGTTCAGCCACCTGGGAGGCTCAGGGAAGCAAGGGCGAAATCTACACCATTGCACCTTCCATGGCTGTTTGTCATGCCATGTATGTCAATACGGCTCTCCTGAAAAAACTTGGATTGACAATTCCCAAAACATATAATGAACTTCTAGCTCAGGTGAAGACAATCCGTGATGCAGGATACTATCCCGTATCCATGGGTAACAAGGACCAGTGGGTCGTCAACTCATGGCTTCTCAGTGCTTTTGTTGACCGCATGGGTGGTAAGGAATGGTTTAATAAGGCGATGGTTGGAGATGCCAGTTTTACAGATGCTCCCTTTGTTAAATCTTTAGCGTTTGTTAATGATATGGTTCAGAAGGATGTTTTTTCACCAGGTGTCAACCAGATGTCCAACACAGAAGCCGATCAGGAATTTTATCAGCAGAAATCCGTCTACCTGATTGATGCAGGTTGGAGAACATCCGGCATGATCACGACTCTCCCTCAGGAACAGCAGGATGCCATTGAAATGATTGTATTTCCCGCTCTGCCTGGTGAAGTCGTTTCCAATTCCAG
>NZ_JAQIBL010000196.1 GCF_027859075.1 Oceanispirochaeta sp.
TTCTTCTATTTTAGGAACGAATGAGGAGAATATCGAGCATATTTGACAATTGAGTGACGAAGAAGAGATGAAAAAGATCAAAAATAGAACAATAATGATTAAGTCCGACAGGCTGCTAGTTTACACTGGTTCGGGACAAGGAGAAACAATTGCTTTCATTAACACAGGATATGAAAGATGAAATAAAACTGGCATGCATGGATATGCCCGATGGCGAGATCAACAGAATGATCAGAAGAGGAATTTCCCCATTTATGCTTCTCGTACTGGGATGCCAGACAAACTCTTTACAACTGATAGAAGAATCACTGAAAAAGGGAGCTGATATCAACGGAAGGGATAATGAATCCTGGACTCCTCTCATGCATGCATCCTATTACAACCATCAGGAAGCCATTGACTGCCTTCTTTCTCATAATGCCCGGGTTCATCCCCGTTCGGATCAGGGAGAATCGGCGGTCTATATAGCCATGAAAGAGCGGAACCTCAGTACAGTGAACCTCTTCAACAAACGCCTGTACATGATCAGAATGAAACACGCGGGCATACTCATTGAGGCACTGAGAACCATTGAACGGGAGCGGAAAAAGCCTGTAGAGGCCAGGGACAGAACGGCTCTTGCCTTGTCCTGTATTGACAGAGGCTATGTCTGGTGGGTGGGTGAAGAACATCCCCAGAAGGTGGAGAGACTCTTCAGAAATGCCTATCATTTCGATCCCCGGGTAGGAGCCTTTCCCTATGCCTCGATTCTGGCCTCTTCGGGTCAACAGGCAGAAGCCCTGGATATTCTGGAAATGATTCAGAAAAAAAAGTGGACCACCATCCCCCGGGAGGGAATGACTGAGAGCGGTTTATTTGTCAATCTGGAAGAATCCTACCGCTGGAAACGCTTCATGATAAGGTGGCGTGAACCTCAGGGAAGAACCATCTCCGCCTGATTTTCCTTTTCCAGAATCACGATTTCATAATCTTGTCGAAATTCTCGAATTTGAACTTCCTGTTGATTCAGTAGAGCCTTCAGATCCTGGATCTGATCCCTGACATCCCCCAGGGTCTGATCGAAATCCTCCAGTGAATTTTGAAAGTCCCCTCCCTCTCCCCTGAGAGACCGGTTCACACTGTCAAGCTGCTCATCCATATTTAAAAGTGTTTTCACCAGAGGAGTCAATTCGGGTTCCTCCATCACTATCATTCCGGCATCATCCAATGTTTTCTGGCGAATTTCCCGTCTTTCGCTGCAGGAGAGTAAATTCATCAGTGCTAAGAGGAGGATTAAGGTTATGGGACGACTCGGGTGAACTCTCATATTCTTATTCTAGAGTCTCTGAAGGTCTGTCTGCAATAAATGACTCCTTTTTTCTGACAAGTCTGGCTCTTCTGTGATGGAGATCCTGTTTCAAAAGGGGGTTCTGGAGGGGATGGTTTCTCAATAGGGAGTCAATGAGAACCAGAGCTGCAGGTATATCCTTTTTTTTATGCTCCAGATACTTGGCCAATTCCACGGCAGCAAAAGGAGACGTCCTTTTTACCAGAATATGCCTCCACAGAGCAACAGCCTTTTCCCATTCTCCCTGACGTTTCCAGTAGAGGGATAAGAAGACCTCTCCTCTCAGATCCCCCCGGTCAACTGAAGTTTGCAGAAAAGACAGGGCCCTGAAGTCCTGACGGACCAGTAGGTAGCGTCCCAATGCAAATGGATCAAAGAGAGGAAAACCTGCTGGAGAAATGAGATACTCCTCCAAAAAATTGACAAGAACGGCCAGGGAGAGTATATCCATATCGTTATGTTCCATGACCCGGTTCAGATCAGGATGATTCCCCGCTTTCAGAAATTCAAACCAGATGTCCGGAATTTCAGCACCAGGGATATCATCGGTCCTATGGATGCCCAGAAGTTCCTCTTCAACCGTACCAAGACGGCAGTTGGGCATTCTGTTCCTGAAGAAAGACCTCACAGGGTACAGGAGGTCCAGCTGAGCCCCCATACGGCAGGAGATGCGATTCATAAGAAAGCGGGTCTCTAGAAGGGGTTTGTCAAAGGATTTACCATTATAGGAGAGAAAAAGTTGTGATCCTTCAATCTCTTTTTTCAGATGTGTCAGCAAGGCGGGTTCGCCGGGATAATCTCTCAGAAAATACTGAGTGATTTTAAACTCATCCCCCTCCTGCCGTCCGATGCCTACCAGAAAGGCAATATTCCCGGCTCCTCCTGACAGACCTGTTGTTTCGGTGTCATAAAACATCCACTTTTCCAGAGGAGGATACTCATTCAGTAGAATGGAACTGGACCTGAATCCCTTCAAGGGGGACGCACAGCGGCGTTCCCGGACCCAAAGATCCTCTTCCAGAACCTTCCATCCTCCCCTGAGGGAAATGGGAATCTCATGGCTTGTTTCAAGTCCAGTGAGAAGGTGATGAGAAGCAGGATCGGGAAGGCGAGAGCTCCCCTTCTGTGTCTTTTTCAGACGTGCCAGGCGGTCGGACAGACCGGGTTTCATGTATTTGCCTTCAGCCAGGCTGCCAGAAAATCACGGGTGAGGAGACGGGGATTGGATTCGAACTGATCCTGCTGATCCAGAGGCCCTACACAGGAGGGACAACCCTGTTGACAGCTGCAGTCTGAAACAAGATCCAGACAGGCTTGAAAAATTTCTTTCATCTTGATAGAGAAGTTATCTGCCAGACCGATGCCTCCGGGATATGTGTCATATACAAAGACCCCGGGACACTCAAAATGCGGGTCCCTCACCCTTCCGGTAACACCGATATCCGTTCCCCGGCAGAGGAGAAAAAGGGGCGCTGTATTGCGTATCAGTGTGGACACCCGGGAAAGAACCGGTGCCATCATCATATGGGGGATCATCTGAAAGGCCAGACCACCGGGAGACTCACCGGTCAAAGAGAGAAAAATCGCCCTGGTATGGATTTCTTCTTCGGGAAGATGGATCTCGCCATAACCGATATTCTCATGAGTCTGATACTTAATTTTTTTATATTTAGAAACTTCATTCCGTAAAAGAATGTCACAGTGAGTCACAAGCTGACCCTCCGCGATGGATGTTCCGTCCTCTTCAAGAACCTTGATGTCTGATTTCAGGATGGAGTCGGTATAGTAATTCACATCCGAAACTTCGACCCTGCAGATGTGATTTTCAAGATCCAGTTTCTTGACGATAAACTGATCTCCCCGGTGGAGGTAGATCGCCTCATCAAAGATCAGCTCTCTGGCCGAATGGCTGTCCATTTCACCAATGACATTATGCTTCCCCTGTGTTGTATCGATGATCACAACATTTTCGGAGGCACCGCTGCGCAGGGAGATCTGTTCCGACGGGTAGGAGCGGTCAGCCCAGTACCAGCTTTCCCCGGTATAACGGAGCACACCGTTTTCTTCCAGATAGGACAGAAGAGAGGACACATCTCCCGGGAATCCCTCTCCCTTGCGGAAAGGGATTTCAAAGGAGGCGCATTTCAGATGGTCCAGCAAGATGAAAAGATTATCCGCGTCGATATAACCAGACTCAGGATTGGCTCCGAAAAAGTACTCGGGAGTCTGCACAAGGTATTGGTCCACAGGTGAACTGGAGGCGATGAAAAATGCCGCGGACAGGGCACTGCTCCGTCCGGCTCTTCCGGCCTGCTGCCATGACGATGAGATAGATCCTGGAAATCCGGCCAGAACGGCCGCATCAAGACCGCCTATATCGATACCCAGTTCCAGGGCATTGGTAGAAACGACTCCCTGAATCGTTCCCTCCCGGAGACCCTTCTCAATCTTTCTTCTTTCACCTGGAAGGTAGCCACCTCTGTAGGCCTCGACGGTGATTCTGTAATTCTCATTGTATATGTTTCTAAGCTTCTTATTGATATAGGATGCCACCAGCTCCGTTTTGACCCTGGATCGGGTAAAGATGATGGTTTTGATCCCTTTATTCAAAAGGCGCACTGCCATCTGCTGAGAGCTGTGAACGACTCCCTTTCTGATGCCCTGTACAGGATCGACCAGAGGAGGATTATAAAAGACCAGATGTTTTTCTCCCGATGGAGCCCCATTTATATTGATCAGGGTGACAGGTTTTTCGATGATGGCCTGGGTCAGCTCCGCAGGATTCCCGATGGTGGCACTACAGCAGATAAACTGAGGATTACTCCCGTAAAAGGCGGCAATCCTTTTCAAACGGCGCAGGAGGTTGCACATATGGGAACCAAACACGCCCCGGTAGGTATGTACCTCATCCAGAACAATATACCGGAGAGACTTAAAAAAATCGATCCACTTGGGATGGTTAGGCAGAATCCCTGAGTGAAGCATATCCGGGTTAGAGATGATGATTCGTCCCGCCTGGCGGGCGGCCATCCGGAGGGAACCCGGTGTATCACCGTCGTAGGTACAGATTTTAACAGGAATTTCATCTCCCAGGACAATGTCGTTCAGAGCGGACTGCTGATCCTGGCTGAGTGCCTTTGTCGGAAACAGATAGAGGGCCCGTGATTCCGGTTCTTCCAACAGGGTCTTCAGAACAGGCAGATTATAACAAAGGGTTTTCCCCGAAGCTGTAGGAGTGACGACACAGATATCCTCTCCACGGGTAGCAGCGTTATAGCAATCAGCCTGATGGGTGTAGAGACGATCAATGCCCCGATTGGTGAGTGCCTTACGAACGACAGAAGGCAGACTCTCGGGAAGAGGGGCAAAATGCCCCTGTGAAGAGGGCAAAATTTCCCATTGTGTCACATTATCCATGAAAGTCTGATTATTTTTCAATTCATCCAGAAAGGCTCTTACATCACTCATGAATGTAGCTTACCATATTATAGGAATATTGCATCTATTTCATGCGAATTTCACACAACTGCATATTCAAGATTGACACAAACATTTATGATTCGAAGTTCAAAATCCATAAGAATGACTGAGGACAAGCCGAAGTTTCTTGACCTTAGGGATTGAGAGCCTATAATGAAGAGAATCCCGAAATCGAAGGGGATAACCATTTTTTCCGGAGTTAAGTTTTTATGACCAAAATATTGAGTGTCGTTCTAGGCGGAGGAAAGGGATCACGCCTCTACCCCCTGACCAAGGAACGCGCCAAGCCTGCTGTACCTTTCGGCGGAAAATTCCGTCTTGTAGATATACCCATCTCCAACTGTATTAACTCAGGACTCAGAAACATATTTGTCCTCACACAGTTCAATACTGCATCCCTCCACTTTCATATAAGCAGTACCTACCGATTTGATACATTCTCCGGGGGTTTTGTTGAAGTTCTGGCGGCAGAGCAAACCTTTGATAACGACGACTGGTATATGGGGACTGCCGATGCGGTGAGAAAAAATGAGTTTCATTTCCGTTCTCAGGAACCAACCCATTATATGATTCTCTCAGGAGATCAGCTGTATAGGATGGATCTGAAAGATTTCTTTAAAAAACACCTGGAAAGCGGTGCGGATGTAACCATTGCCGCCACTCCTGTGACCAGGAAAAATGCAGACCAGTTGGGAATTCTGCAACTGGACAACAAAGGCTATATCAACAGTTTCCTTGAAAAACCAGGACCCCACAAAAATATTGACGAATATAGGATTCCAGCTCTCCGAAAAAAGGCCGATACCATACCCGAACACAAAGACTATCTGGCTTCCATGGGAATTTATATTTTCAACGCCGAGGCTCTGAATAAAGGTCTGGACAATGACTTTGCCGATTTTGGCAAGGAAGTCATCCCCATGATGATCAAAGAAGCCAGTGTCCGGGCTCATGTCTATAAGGGATACTGGGAAGACATCGGTACTATACGGAATTTTTTTGAATCCAACCTGAACCTGGCCACACCCAGGCCCTTCTTCAACCTTTATGACATGGAATATCCTATTTATACTCATCGTAGAGACCTCCCCCCCTCCAAGATTAATTCCTGCCACTTTCATAGAGCACTGGCTTCGGAAGGTTCCATCATCAATGGTGAATCCGTTGTAGATTCCCTGGTAGGAGTCAGGAGTTTTATCCACAGAGGAGCCACATTGGATCATGTTTACATCATGGGAGCCGATATTTATGAAACCACAAGAGACAAAGAAATCAACAAGGCCATGGGTCGGCCGAATCTGGGTATAGGACCGGGAACCCAGGTCCGCAAGGCAATTATCGACAAGAGTGTCCGTATGGGTCAGGATTGCAGAATAGGGATAGATGATAATTACAGAGCTGACTTTGAAGGGGAGAACTACTATATCAGAGACGGTATCATCATCATTCCCAAACAGGCAATCATTCCCGACGGAACCGTTATTTGATGAAGAATCCCCATCAAAGTGTAAAAGTGGAATCAGGTATGTTTGTCCGGTATACCCTGAACTGGTCACCCTATGTGGAGTTGGATCGGTACCTTATTCATGGGATTGTACCTTCGGAAGGTGGGATATTTCAGATTTTTGTGAACAGGAAGGGACAGCTTCATCTTCTGCTGACGGAGAAGAGCTACTACGGTGGGCTCCGCAACAGAATCAGGGAGCTCATGGATCCCCTGTATATGGGGAAAAACATTCACAGACAGACACTGGATGACAATCAGTGTTTTGTCCGGTACAGCGTACTCCTATCTATCAACGATATGTATGATGTGATGCACTTCCTGACCGGATCCCAGCCCTCGGACCGTTATGAAGAAATATATGTACTTGAAAAAGAAAGCATGTTTGTCAGGAAAGTTTAGAATCCATCCGAACCTCTTTCATATACTCTGAAAGAACTATCCGGTCTGAACCGGCCAGGTCCAGAGAATTGATTTCTTCAGGAGAAAACCATCCCCATTCCACATGCTCATGAAGCGCCTTGGGATCACCCTTGAATTCAACATGATACATTTCCAGCAGGAAGAGGGTGTCTTTGTGGGTAAAATGACCTGAACTGAGAAGAGGCCCGACCTGCACCTGGATTTCCAGCTCTTCCAGCCACTCCCGAATCATAGCTTCTTCGGCTGTCTCACCCTTTTCAAGCTTACCCCCCGGAAGTTCCCATTTATGGGCAAGATCTCCTCCGGGTTTTCTTTTTGCGAGAAAAAAATGTCCCTGCCTCTCGGCTAAACCGGCGATGGATCGTGCCATGCTTAAAGTATAAGAGCCGATGGAACCAGAAAATGAAGGATTCCGATGATTATGGCAATGATACCAGCAATGTGCCCCCGGTCTTCCAGAATATCAACATAACTTTTCATCCAGCTTCTGTTTTCTTCCAGATTATCATAGAAAAAACTGAGAACTAAATATCCCCCCAGTAAAAAACCAGACACTGCCGGAAGCAAGTCCCCAATGACGAGAACATCACTTGGAGAGACCTTCAACAGGGTAAACAGGGCTGAAAGGACTGTAACAACTCCCAACACAAGTTTAAACCGGTTGTTATTCAGCAGGGTTGTACAAGATGCAAATGATTCTATCTTTTCTTCCAGAAAATGAGAACTCAAAACTAATCCGGCCAAAAGATGGGTGAACACAACTAAAAAGTAAATCTGCATTTAATATCACTCCTTTTACAACTTAAGCCACTCTAATCAAATCATAAGTAAACCATGAAACCGAGTCAACTTATTTTAAAAGAATTCACCTGGGAACAGGTGAAATGGCATTCAATTCAATCCTTGATTCTTCAATGCTGATTCCGACTCGCACTGAAATCTTCTCATTGCCCCTCTTCAGCCTGAAGCGGAAGATCCGGTCTTCTCCCGTAGGAGGGGTCAGATCATTGACTTTCTTGACTGACTGTCCATTGATCAGAAACTCGATTTCCACCGGCCGGGGTGATAAACCCTCGGGTTGATTCCTCATTAAAACAGAAAGATACAAATCCTCATCCAGGGACCTCAATGAAAGTTCGCATTTCAATCCCTCGAGGGTCCCCCTTTTATTGCTGGTAAGAATAAAAGGATAAATGACACCTCCGATAATACACAGCAGGAGTAAATCCATCATCAGGATACGGATGGAAAATGTTCTTTTGGAAGAGGAACTCCTGCCATCGGTAAAGGTGTTCATCTTCATCCGTTCCGAACGGGAATACTCTATGTGCAATTCATCAGGGGAATACACTTCAGGCCCTTTATTAATTCTATTGGGCATAATTATCGGCAATCTTATCGGTGCGCCACCAGGAAACCCTGGCTCCTTTTGGTTCATAAAAGATGCCGGCCAGGAGGCCGTCCGCGGAGAGAAAGAAGCGCCGGAAAAGAATTCCGCTGTCCTCAATAAACATGACTCTTTCAACTTTAACGGCTCCCGTGGAGTCCATCAGAATCAGATGATAACGTCCGCTGAAGTCTGACCCCAGAAAGTAATGAAGCCCTGAACTTGTGATTCCCAGGTATTCATAAATCCCGTCCAGCGTCTGCCCATTGACCTCTACTTCCAGAGTGGCGATCGTAAAAAAATCGGTATACTTCTCTTCCAGAAGATCCAGAGTGTACAGACGGCTTACAGATTTTAAATCTGGAGAATCATTCACAGGAAAATAATCCATTTTAATATATAACTTCTGTGCATTTCTGTCAGGTATAAGGCTTTCCGGTACCCCGGCACTCCAACCGCCCTCTTCCATTATGGGAAGGTTTTCTTTATCCAGAATGATTTTATACATTAGATCGCCCTGGCGGGAAAACCAGTAAACAAGCTGTTTCTGACACTGTCTTGTCAGTACAACCGCCTCTCCATTATCTGTAATTTCAAGGTCTTGAATATAGGCAAAGGGAGACCCCTGTATCCCTTCCTGTCCCAGATAGTCGACAAATTGACCCTTATGATCAAATCTGAGAATGATGCGGTTGTGAAGGATTCGATCCTCGATCATGCTCTGGCTCTCATCCACCCGGTCTGCTACCAGCATATACTCATCAGAGACAGCCAGGTGATCGATTCCACGGAAATTCCATTTTCGAACGATAACTGGATTTTCTTTATCCTCTGACAGGTATTGAGCAGGTTCGGGATTGATTGTTGGATTGTAGTAAAATCCCAGAAGATCACCATAAGAGTTGAGCTCCATTATTTTACCCGCATTGCTGCTGCTTAAAAAAACACGCCCCTCTCTTATAAAAAGGTCACTTGTCCCGGGAAGCTGTGAATCGGGTTTAAGAAAGTAGTTGAGTTCATCTGCCATATAGCCCAGGGGGAGAATAAACAAGTCTTCACGTTCAAGAACCCTGTTCTCCCCGGTACAAGAAACAAAGAGAAAGGGAAGAATGATAAAAATAAACCGGACAAGATATTTACACTTCAATGGACAGACTCCTCCGTCCCCGGATCAGGTCTCCGGGCTCGGCCCTGTAATGGGCATAGAAACTGTTTAATCCTACAATTGACACTTTATAATGTCAATCTTGACGACTCCCCCTAAATCCCGTACATTTGATCCATGGTGAAAATGATATTGTCTCTCATCCTTGGATCAAAACAGGATAGAGATCTGAAACAACTGCTTCCAACTCTTCATAAAATCAATGCAAAAGAACAGTGGGCAATCAAACTTCCTGAAGAGGCGTTCAAAGAACAGACTCTTCAATTCAAGGAGAAGCTTGCCGCAGGAGAATCACTCGATGATATTCTCCCCGAAGCGTTTGCATTGGTAAGAGAGGCTGCACGAAGAACCCTGGGGGAACGCCCCTACGATGTCCAGCTCCTGGGAGGCATTGTCCTTCATCAGGGTAGGATTATGGAAATGAAAACTGGAGAGGGAAAGACTCTCTCCAGTGTAGCCTCGGCCTATCTGAATGCCCTGACCGGCAAAGGTGTTCATATCATCACGGTGAATGACTACCTGGCCTCCCGTGATGCGGCCTGGATGAAACCTGTCTATGACTACCTGGGAATCAGTGTCGGTGTTATTCTTTCCGATATGGACCCGGAAACAAGACAGATTGAGTACAGCCGGGATATAACCTTTGGTACGAATAATGAATTCGGTTTTGATTACCTGAGGGACAACATGCGCTGGAGCATGGATAAAAAAGCTCAGAAAAACCACCCCTTCTGTATCATTGATGAAATTGACTCCATCCTGATTGATGAGGCCAGGACACCTCTGATCATTTCAGGTCCTGTTCAGGATGATACCAGTAAATTTTCTAATGTCAATCAACTTATCAAGTTCCTGATTGAGTGCGAAAAGGATCCGGCTACCGGTGATTATCCCGTGGAAGATCCCATTACAGGGATTCAGCCGAAAGGTGATTACAAACTGGATGAAAAAAGTAAGAAAGTTGTCTTTACCGATCAGGGTATGAACCATGTCGAAGAACTGCTGATTGGCCGGAAATATATCCAGGGGTCCCTCTTTGATGAAGAAAACTTTGAGTTTATTCATTATTTTACCCAGGCCCTGAAAGCCCATATGCTCTTCCACAATGATGTGGATTATGTCATTCAGGATGGTCAGGTTCAAATTGTAGATGAGTTTACCGGTCGGGTCCTCACAGGACGCCGGTATTCAGATGGACTGCATCAGGCTATTGAAGCCAAGGAAGGGATCAAGATAGCCCGGAGAAACCGGACATTGGCCAGCATTACCTTTCAAAACTTCTTTAGAATGTACGATAAAATATCCGGCATGACCGGTACGGCAGATACGGAAGCAAGAGAATTCGGCCGTATTTATGGTCTGGAAGTAGTGGTCATCCCTACAAACCGTCCTGTGAACCGAACTGATGCAGACGATATTATTTATTTGAATGAAGATTACAAGTTTTCTGCCATCTGCGAGGATATTGCGGATATTCATAAAAAAGGGCAGCCTATACTTGTAGGAACGGTCTCGGTTGAGAAGTCTGAAAAACTGGCCTCCTATCTGAAAAAGAAAGGTATCAGATTTGAGATTCTCAATGCCAAAAACCACCACAGAGAAGCCCTGATCATCTCTGAGGCGGGAGCCAAAGGCTCTATTACCATTGCCACAAATATGGCAGGTCGTGGAACAGATATTAAATTGGGCGGAAATCCCGAGTATCGGGCAAGACAGGCTGCCGGAACGGATGCCACAGCGGAAGAAATCAGCCTTCATCTTCAGAAACAGTATCAAACCTGGCGTGCTGAAAATGAAGAGGTCCGTCAATTGGGCGGCCTGTATGTTATCGGTTCAGAACGTCATGAGTCCCGGCGTATAGATAACCAGCTTAGAGGGCGGTCAGGCCGACAGGGTGACCCCGGTTACTCCCAGTTCTATATTTCACTGGACGATGACCTGATGCGCCTCTTTGGCGGTGAAAAGTTTAAAAAAACAATGACCCAACTGGGTATGGAAGGAGATGAACCTCTTCACCACTCTCTCTTGAACCGTTCCCTGGAAAAAGCACAGAAACGAGTAGAAGACCGAAACTATGAAATCAGAAAACACCTTCTGGATTACGATGACGTTCTGAGCATGCAGAGAACCTCGATATACCAGCAGAGAGATGAAATCCTTTCCTTTTCAGATCTCACAATCAAGATTATGGATACGGGAGAAGAAATAGTCAGTATCCTTCTGGACGATTTTAAGAATGACAAAAGGCTGGATGAAACGGAAGCTCTCGCCCGTTTGATGATCCGTCTCAGGGAGAACTTCAATTTCTCCCCAGACGAAAGCATTGATTGGAAATCACTGACCTTAGATGAATGGCAGACAGAATTGCTTTCTTTTTTGAAAAATGATTTAGAAGAGAAGAGAAACCTTGTGGGAGAGGATCAGTTTAACCAGTTTATCCGCTACGAGTATCTTAGAAATCTGGATAACCGCTGGCAGGAACATCTTGAAAATCTGGATTCTCTGAGAGAAGCTGTATATCTGCGTTCTTATGCACAGAAAAATCCTCTGGTGGAATATAAGAACGAAGGTTTTGAAATCTTCGACAGGATGATGGACGACATGAGGATCACTCTGGCCAGAAAAATCTTCAGAGTCATCGTCCGAAATGCTCCCGAAAGATCCTATACCGGCAAAAATCGGCAGCCTGTCCATGCAGTACACAGTGGTCTTAAGAGTTTTGCACCCGGAAAATCTGAAGAAAGGGCGGAAGCCAATTCTCAGACGATGCAGGTGCGCCGCAGCGCGGCCAAGGTGGGACGCAACGATCCTTGTCCCTGCGGTAGCGGTAAAAAGTACAAGAATTGCCACGGCTGATAGTATTACTGATGATTCAAAATTAGCCGCAGGGTGGGTTCTACGAGAGTGCTAAAAAGCACTCTCGTGGTTTATACCCAAAGGCCGAAGGGGGTGGTTTGCTTAGTCAA
>NZ_JAQIBL010000197.1 GCF_027859075.1 Oceanispirochaeta sp.
AAAGAAATCGATCAGGTAGCAGACACAGGCACAGATGAGTAATATCCCAATGATTCTGGGTATAAAACCGGATTTGAAAATGAGAAGGCCAAGGGGAAGTAGCCAGAGACCCCAGAAAAGAACAGCCATCATTTCTCCCTGATGATGTACTTCAAGAAGGAACAGAACCATAGCATGAAGTTGTATTGTCGTTAGGGTTGAAAGAGAATTGCCGCTGTCCAGAAGAAGAAGAACAGCCGCCTGGTTCAGCCTGTTCAATAAGGCAACTGATACACCCGCTACAACGAAGATGACCATCAACCGCGCCCAGTCTCTGTTGATGGAATGTAATAGCTTATATAAAGCATTCACCAGAAACAGAAAACAGATATGACCGGCAAGACAGCTGACAAAACCCAATTTAAATAAAATGGGAGATGATTGAATATTATTGACTGTAGCTTCTATGTTGCCACTTACTAAAAATACAGAATCAACATAGATCATGCTGAATGAATAAAATATCGCTATTGCCAGATACCATAATCCTGAAATTCTGGCTGTTTTTTTGTCTGCGTTCATCATTGATGTTCTCCTTGCATTTGTATAGACCTTAAAGTAAACTTTGCAGTGTAAATAGTGATTTGTCAATTCTTTTTTACACTACACGGTGTAGTTTACCTTGAATATCTAATGAAGGAATAATGAATATTGAAAAATGAGAGAAAAAGGGATACCAGCAAAAAGCGACAATCCATTCTCGATGCCGCTGTAAAAGCCTTTGTTAATGAGGGATATGACAAAACCAGTATGGACCGGATTGCCGATATTGCCGGGGCTTCCAAACGAACAGTGTATAACCATTTCCCCAGCAAAGAGAATCTCTTGCAGGAGGTTATAGACCAATTCGGTAGAGAAATGCACACATTAAAACTGATCACATATGATCATAATCTCCCTCTGGATGAACAGCTTTCAAGATTTGCCGATGCAGAGATTTCAGTCGTAAACAACCCTGCCTGGATGGGATTCATTAAAATGCTGCTGACCGAGTTTGTCCGTTCCCCTGATCTGGCGCAAGAAGCAATGTCCCGAAACGAAAAGATCGAAAACAGCCTGACTGTCTGGATGCGTGATGCCGCTCTCGACGGAAAGTTACTGATTGAAGATCCATCCATGGCTGCCAGTGTTTTTTCTGCCATGATGGGGGGGGCCTTCACCTGGCCTGCCTTATACCGGGGAGGACTGGATAGTCAGAAGATTCCTGAATTAAAAAAAGAATTGATTCAAACATTCCTTTGCCGTTACCGCAGAGACGAAGAGAAAAGTCTCTTCGTTGACCATCCATGCCCAAAGAGTTAGATTTTTTCAAAAATTAAAAATCATAGCGACCAAAATGTACTCAGGGAGTGGAAAATGAGAGAAAAAACCACAAATGAGGAACAATTTGATTATTTTGTCACCATCGAAGCCAAAGGCATCACCCTGGCTCATGAAATAGCACTGCTCCTGGGGCAGATCCTCTTTCCAGGCTCAGACATTCTGTAGGCTTAGACATCTTCCAGGATCAGTTTTCGGGCCGGATAATCTTCAGCCCCAGATCCTTCAAAGCCGGGAGGGAACAGACCTTCTCAAAATACTCCTGCCCCTTCCCCCGGATCTCGGGGATGTCCAGATGCAATATTTCCCGGTGTTCCATCAGAATACGCCCCTTCACCAGGACGGTATCCACATCCCGGGGGGATGCGCCGTAGACCAGGACAGAATAGGGATCATAGACGGGAAACATGGAGGGACTGGAGTGATCCATGATCACGATGTCCGCCTCTTTTCCTATCTCCAGTGATCCGACCCGGTCCGCAATATGCAGGGCCCGGGCTCCCCCGATGGTCGCCATTTCGACAACACTCTCGGGAGGCATCGCCTGGGGATCCAGACGGGTGAATTTATGAAACTTTGTCGTATAACCCATCAGGCTGATGACATCCTGGGTATTCCCGCTCATCGGGCCGTCGCTGCCCAGCCCCACGGGGATGCCCAGTTCCAGCATCTCCGGGATGGCCGCCACACCCTTGGCTCCCTTGATGTTGGCCACCATATTATGTGCCACCCCCACTCCCCTCTTTTTGAGGATCTGCCTGTCCGGATCATCCGTAAAAATGCAGTGCGCCGCCACAACCCGGGAGTCCAGAACTCCCAGATCATCCAGATAAGCAATGGGACTCATTCCGTAGTCCTTCTGAAAATGCTCCATCTCGAAGGGCATCTCGCTCAGATGCAGGGTCATGGGCACCTCTTCCCGGCAGGCCAGTTCATAACACTCCTTCATATGATCCCCATCCACCGTATAGGGAGCATGGGGTGCGATGGCGGGGGTAATCAGGTCCTGATGCTTCCACTGCTGAATAAACTCCCGGGCATAGCCGATCCCGCCGTATTCCCTGGGACTGTCGGGAGCGGGGAAGTACACCACCGTTTCACCCAGAATGGACCGCACCCCGGCTTTCCGGGCCGCCCTGGCCACGGCATCTTCAAAATAGTACATGTCGAAGAGGGTGGTCACACCGCCCTGAATCATCTCGGTATAGGAGTGGAGAGAGGCCCAGTAGACCAGGTCATCAGTCACAACGGCCTTCTCCAGGGGAAAAAGAACACGCCTCAACCGGTCCTTCTGATCATCCGCCAGTGAGCGGAAAAAAGACATGCCCAGATGGGTATGGCTGTTGATCATCCCCGGCATGACGATGCCTCCCCGGGCATCCAGAACCTGAATATCCCCTGCAGGAAGGCTGATCTCCCCGGGCTGAACCTTCAGGATGATCCCATCCTCGATCAGAATTGATCCGCCGTAAAAGACGTCTTTCCGGGGATTCATGGTCAGGATCAGAGCATTCTTGATTAGAACGTGTTTTTTTTCGGTCATGGGTCACCTCACATTTGATAGGATTTCAGCAGATTCATGAAGAGAGGACTGAACTTCTCCTGATGAACCTTGAGACAGACATGAACAGTCCGGGGATCCTCAAGAATACAGACCTTCCCCAGGGTGTCCCTGTCTTTGGTCTCCACTCCCAGGGCATAGGCCTGTCCTTCGGTCAGCCGGGAATCAATGACCCCGGCAACAGCCAGTGGATCATGCATCTTCAGGCCGTCCATGCCTTTACTTTTGTAAAACTTCTGGTAGAAACGGATCATCTGAACGAGAGGAGTCAGGACAGGGCCGCCCCAGCTCTCGATTTCATCGATCTGATCGGGCAATAATAAAGCATGATTGGTCACATCCAGCCCGAACATGACGATGGGAACGCCCGAACGGAGAACCCTGTCTGCCGCCAGAGGGTCCGCATAAAAATTAAACTCCGCAAAAGGGGTGACATTCCCCCGGCCCAGGCTGCCGCCCATAAGAGTCAGTTTTTTAATATAGGGCTGAACATCCGGGTGTCTTTCTAACAGGATGGCCAGGTTGGTCAGAGGTCCCAGGGCGATAATCTCCAGCTCCCCTCCGGCCTTGATCAGCTCTTCATAGAGAAGCTGGTCCGCCCCTCTGGTACTGATCTGCCCGGTCAGGGGCAACTCCACATCCCCCAGGCCGTTCTGTCCATGCACATCCGATGCGGTATGAACCTCACCCTCCAGGGGACCTGTGGCTCCCGAGGCCACTTCAATGTCCTGACCGGCGAGAGTACAGAGGGCCAGAGCATTGCGGGCGGTCAGAGTCACCGGAACATTACCGGCCACCGTGGTAATCCCCCGGATAAAAAGCCTGTCCGAAGCAAAGGCTGCGAACAGAGCCAGGGCGTCGTCGATCCCCGGATCACAATCAATAATTACCTGTTTTACACTCACCCGGTACTCCTTTCCAGAACTTAATTGTACTATGACATGCCCCCCCGGGGCCATGGCGGGATGCATTTTTGCGCAGTATCGGAGCAGTAAACCTATATGGGTTTTCCATCTTTTCATGATAATGTAATTTATTCCTGTTCAGAGGATCATGATTCCTTTTTTTGGAGATATATATGACAGATCAAGAAAAAGCCGGAAAGCTTCTGGCAAAAATGACTTTGAATGAAAAAATAGCCCAGCTCCACTCTGTGTGGATGGAGATACACGAAGACGGAACAGCCGGCTTCCGGTCGGAAAAGCAGAAAAAGGGAAGTGGTTTCGATTCTCCCCTGGACCTGATGAAAGACGGCATCGGCCAGATCACCCGTCCCCTGGGGACACATCTCATTGACGCCCTGGCGGGTGTCCGGGGGCTGAACCTTATTCAAAAAAGACTGAAGGAAGAGACCCGTCTGGGTATCCCGGCCCTTCCTCATGAAGAGAGTCTGGCTGGTCTGATGGTCAAGGGGGGAACCCTGTTTCCCGCAGGAATCAATAACGGTGCCATGTGGGACGAAGATCTGGTGAAAAGAATAGCAAAGGCCATTGGTGACGAACTCTATTCTGTTGGTTCCCGCCAGGCTCTGGCCCCGGTTCTGGATGTCAGCCGGGACGTCCGCTGGGGACGCACCGAGGAATCCATGGGAGAAGATCCCTACCTGGTAGGATGCCTCGGCGCGGCCTATGTGCAGGGTATTCAGGGCCCTGACAGGCGCATTCTGGCTACATTAAAACACTTTGCAGGCCACTCCTTCGCCGAGGGCGGACGAAACCATGCCCCCGTCCGGATCGGTGAAAAAGAACTGTATGACACGTTTTTGATTCCCTTCGAAATGGCAGTCAAACTGGCCGATGCGGGGTCTGTCATGCCTGCCTACCATGACCTGGACGGCGAACCCCTCCATATGTCCTACCGGTATCTGACTCAGTTATTGCGCCGCCAGTGGGGCTTCGACGGACTCATCGTGGCAGACTACGAGGGTGTGAGCCTTCTGCACACGGACCATAGGGTCGCCCGGACCCTGGATGAGGCCGCGGTTCTGTCCCTTAAGGCCGGACTGGATGTGGAACTTCCCGAGGGCCGCTGTTTCAGTTCTGGACTCAAACGGAGCCTGGAAAAGGGCAGTCTGGATATCTCTTTCATGGACGAGGCGGTACTGCGGGTCTTAAAGGAAAAATACAGGCTGGGTCTGTTTGACAATCCCTATACCGATGAGGGTCTTGTTCTGAACAACCATGAAGAGCACCTGAAACTGGCCCTGGAAGGGGCCGCACAATCGGCGGTGCTCCTCAAGAACAACGGGATTCTGCCCCTGAAAAATCCCGGTCAGCTGGCTCTCGTCGGTCCCCTGGGGGATGACCGTCTGTGCATGTTCAGCGGCTACTCCTTTCCGGTCCATCTGATCGTCAGCGGCAAGGAGATGTCGGAAAAAGAGAACGCCGGCATCAAAACAATCAAAGATGCCCTGGAGCAGAAACTGCCCCATAAGCTGATATACGCCCGGGGCTGTGATGTACTCACCCAGCGTCCCACAGAGGCACCCGTATTTCCCGGAGACATTGCCGCCGAAGACAAGAGGCAGCAGAAAACCTACATCAGCTTCGACGAATCGAACATTGCTTCTGCTGTGGAAGAAGCCTCCCGGGCGGACATCATTGTAGCGGCCCTGGGCGATCTGTCGGGTCTGTTCCTGACAGGAACCGTAGGGGAAGGTTCGGATGTGACCTCTCTGGAACTCCCGGGGGTCCAGCAGAAACTGCTGGAGGCCCTGCTGGACACGGGCAAACCGGTCATCGTGGTTCTCATCAGCGGTCGCCCCTACCATCTGGGCCGGGGCTTTGAGAGAGCGGCGGCGGTTCTGGAAGCCTGGCTGCCCGGTGAAACCGGGGCGGAAGCCATCGCTCAGATCCTGATGGGCGAAAAAAGCCCGGGGGGACGCCTCCCTGTGTCCATCCCCCAAACGGCGGGAGCCATGCCCTACTTCTACAACTTCAAGCTCAAATCGGCGGGCACTCCCATTCAGCCCGAATTCGGGGCGGAATATCCCTTCGGTTTCGGCCTGAGCTACACCAGCTTCTCCTACAGTAATCTGTCGGTACCTAAAAGCACCCTCTCCATGGATGAGGATATTGTTCTCAGCTTCACCCTGAGCAATACGGGTCAAAGGGAGGGAGATGAGATTGTTCAGCTCTATATCCGCGACCAGTATGCCAGCCTTGTGAGGCCGGTGAAGGAACTGAAGGCCTTCAAACGGGTCAGCCTGAAGCCGGGTCAGTCCGCAGGGATCACCTTCACGGTTCCCTCAGACATGCTCTCCTTCTGTCTGAGCGATACCAGGCGCGTCGTAGAACCCGGTGACTTTGACTTCATGATAGGGAGCTCCTCCCGGGACATCCACCTGCAACATGTGATTACCCTGGAGGGTGAACCCCGCGTCCTCCTCCCCGACTGGAAAATGACCAGTCAGGTAGAGATAAGTTCCTGATAAGAAGCCGGGTCTCACAAGGACCCGGCAAATTTATAGACAGTCAAATATCATTATTGAAAACAAAGGTTTCAGAGCTGATCAAACGGTCAGCTCTGCTCAACCAAACATCAGTATAAATATTTGAGCTAATCATTAATGAGGTGTATAGTTTATTATGATAAAGAGTTAGGGAGGGATGATGTACGCTTCTCGAAATCTTGGTAAATGCACAAAAGACTGTCTATGCCTTTTCGTCTGTCCTACAGATGCCGCCGATACTGAAACCCGACAGATGGGCAGCAGGAAAAAGTGTGATAATCCTATCGAGGATTTATCTTTAAGCAAATTATGAAAAATTACCTGATAGCGGCAGTCGCTATTTCCATCAGCTGTACCTTTTTAGGTTTTCTCGGATTAAAGGGAACATCAAGAAAATTATCCCGGCGGCTGTTTTTTCTGATGAGCTGTTCGATGGCCTGGTTTCTTTTTGCTGCCGGAAATGCAGTCTCCTCTGCAGATAAAACTGCGGTGGAATTCTGGTATCATCTATCAGCCCTGGGGTTTGCTCCTTTTTATGCTTTTAACCTCCACTTTTATATCAGCCTTCTTCATTCTGGAGAATTGAACACAAGGGAATTCCTTCTCTATCTGCCTGTCCCCATCATTCTGTTTTCAACATTCATCTCGGACTCTCTTTTTAGTGATTTTGTTTTTCAAGGAGGAAACTGGAGGTTTTCCCCGGCCTATAACTCTCCCTGGTTCTGGGTTTATATTGTTTATTATCTTTCCTATACTTTAGCTACCCTAGTGATTCTCTTTAAAAGATCTGCAGCATCAGGATTCAGGGTAGACAGAATCCAAGCCGTATTTATCTCGATATTTACAATGATTACTCTGATTCTGGGGAGTGTTGCTGATTTTGTTCTGACGAACATCTCCGGATATTCAGTTCCTCCCCTTGGCCCCTTAATAACCGGTGTATATATTTATGGTCTTTGGTTTGTAGTCATACGATATGGGTTTATCGAGCCTTCTCCGGAAAAGGTCACAGAAGAAATACTCGATAATATCCATGAAATGGTATTTCTCCTTGATTCATCCTTAAGTATTATCCAATCTAATCTTCTGGCAGATAAGACTCTGGGTCTCGATAAAGCAAGAAAAGATACATTTCAAAGCTTTCCGGAATTGACTGTCTGTCCGGAGGAGACAAAAGCTGAATTGCGGGGGCTGATAAATTATGCAGCTGGATTTAATACATATCATATAGAGTACGCAGCAGTCGGCGGGACCATTATTACCGATTCATATTGTGCAGGGATGAAAAATTCCTTTGGTGATGTTACAGGATTTTTGGTGATATCAAGGCAGAATAAGTGTTTAGAGGACTTCATTGGTGAGTTTGGCATTAGTAAAAGGGAAATGCAGGTTTTTTTAAATTCTGTGAATGGAAAGAGCAATAGAGAAATTGCATTACTACTGGACATTGCTGAACGGACCGTCGAAACCCATATGTCGCATATTTTTAACAAAACCTCTACAAATAACAGAATTGAACTATTTAACCTTGCAGGAAAATACAATCTAATTCCTAAAAACAGCCTTTTCTTCGCTTAATTATTTTTTCTACGTATTCTCCACGATGCTGATAGATTTCTGATCTTTTAAAATGAATGCAAATTCAGTACGGAGGTTCGGTATGAAGAAAAGAATGGACAAGAAAACAGCGCTTAAACGCGTTGTTGTTATCCTGACTGCTGCAGCGGCTCTATCAGTCATGGGATCCTGCAACCCTGCGACAGGCGGTGGAGGAGCTGACTTCGATGAGACTCTTTATTACACAAAGGCCGAGGTGGACGCGGCAGTTCAGGCAGCCGTTGATACAATTTCACCTGTTACCGGAACAGCCAGTGCGATTGCTCTGGCAGGCGTAGAATGGGCTGGACGGACTCCTGTCGGCTTTGCCGTACCAAATGGCGCCAGATGGGTTCTGGTGGAAATTATCGCGGATAACGGCAGTGCTTCAGACTATGGCTTTTTCATACAGTTCAGCAGTACCAGTGCCGGAGGCAGCATCGTTGCTCAGTTTGAATTAGCAGCGGGAGCCGGTTATTCACAGTTCATGGGACTGGCGGCCGTTCCTGCCGGCGCAACGACGATGTACGGCTGGCATGATACCGTCCACTCCGGAGCGACGGCTACCATAACGGGTGCAAATGTTTCAATACAGCCGAAGCTTTGGCTGAAATAGGATAATGGGGCAGGCAGAGGGTTAGCGCTTTGACGTTTTCTCCGGATAGAGGCTGGTGTAGAGCCTCATGGTTTCAGCATCAATCCTGCCCAAAAAATAAGACTCACTCATTGGAGAAAGCTTTTTCATCAGGCTGCCCTGTGAGTCTATATGCCCAAGGCCTATCAGGTGACCAATCTCATGTGCCAGGACGCCCTCTATGTAGTATGAATCAGCGGTATTAGTATAGAGGGTCGTGAATTTTGCAAGACTCATGTTCAAGATGATATCTGACTCTATAATATTCCCTTTTCTGTCAAACCAGTTCATGCAGTAGGCTACTTTCCCCGGCGGTATGTCTGAGGGCCAGTTGAGAAGAAATGAAACGGTATTCTTCCTGTCCTTTCTTAATCCGGCTCTGTTCCGTCCCGCATAGATGAAATTAAAATGAGTGGCCTCTCCCCATCGGCGAAAAGTATCTCTGACGGCCGTCTCGGTAACATCATTGGCCTCACGGTTAAGATAGAACAATACTTCATTGTCCTGCCGCAAATGTGTGCCCGCTAATAACCCGGTATTCTCGATATCGGATTTTATACATCCGGTAAGAATCAGAAGCGAAATAAGAGATAGAATAAGCATCCCTGCAGACATCAACCGCTTGATAACAATGACTCCTTTCCTGTCAGCTTGATGAT
>NZ_JAQIBL010000198.1 GCF_027859075.1 Oceanispirochaeta sp.
AGTTGTCTCCCAGGAAAATCCGAGGAATTTGTGGTGAAGCTCTATAAATCAGATTTGAATGTCGAAATGGATTGCAGCTCAGACTATCGCTGGGAGTTAAACTACAGCATCTGGCGCAACGATATCTATCAAGGGATTCATAGAGATGAAGAACATCAGTCTCCGTAAGGGACCAGAGAGTAATTTTTCCTGTATTCAACCGGAGGGACAGCAAAGCGCTTTGTAAAGAGTCTGTAAAAGTAGCCCAGATTATCATATCCCAGGGAGAGGGCAATATCCATGACGGCACTGTTGGAATGCTCCAGCATCAGTGCAGCCCGGTCCAATTTCTGCTGATTCAGCCAGGAAGATGGGGTCATCCCCAGATATTTCCGGAATGTACGGGACAGATGTTCAGGAGACTTTGAAGAAATATCGGCCATCCCCCGGACTGTCAAAGATTCGACTTTTCGGCTTTCCAACTCCAGCATTAACGACTTCAACCAGGACGGCAGAACCGGGGACGCTTCTTTTTCAGCAAGAGTTTCGGGAGGGCCGATCAACTCTGATGCCAGACTTAATAAAAACCGGCTCAGCAGGATATCTCCATACTCTGTTTTCTGATAGAGAAAAAGCCGTTCCAGATCCTCCAGGACCCAGCTCTGCTGTTCTCTTAGAAAATGAGTAAAAAAACGTCCCTGCGACACTTTTGATTCAAAAAGTTTTCGCAAATTCAGAGAATCCAGGAGGGTGTCCCAGAATTGGAGGGGAAGTATCAGATTGAAGAAGTCGAAGTTCCTTCCCGACAGACTATGAAAATCCTCTTCACGGATCATTAAAAAATCGCCTTCACCCATTGTGTAATCGTGATCATCAAAATGGTGAACAACCTCTCCTTCAAATAGAAAATAGAATTCAAAAACCTCCCGGTGTCTATGCCTGGGAAAGGTCCAGAGTCTGTGGCTTCTGATTCTGTGGAGGACATATTGCTAGGGAGACATATCCTGCAGCTGGACTGTTACGACGTCATCCATGGGTAAAAGTAGACCCAGGATCAAATAAGTACAAGGTTATATCAGATATTATTAAGAAAATATCAAATAGATAGTATTAGAATACATAAGAAACTCAATACTCCAAAGACTTTCCATAAAGGAGAAGGATAATGATACAGGAATACAAATTTCCCGAGGGATTTATATGGGGTTCGGCAACGGCCTCATACCAGATAGAAGGTGCCTGGCAGGAAGACGGCAGGGGAGAATGCACCTGGGACCGTTTCTGCCGGAGGCCCGGAAAGGTTGTGGGAGGAGACACTGGTAATGTTGCCTGTGATCACTACCACCTTTACAAAGACGATGTGGCACTGATGAAAAGCATGGGGCTGAAGCACTACCGGTTTTCCATTGCCTGGCCCCGAATCCTCCCCGAAGGGGAAGGCCAGATCAATCAGAAAGGACTGGATTTCTACAAGAACCTTGTGGATGAGCTGCTGAATGCCGGCATTGAACCCTTAGCCACACTCTTCCACTGGGATCTGCCCCAGGCCCTGCAGGATAAATATCAGGGCTGGAAAGACAGAAGAATGGCCCAGGTTTTTGCAGATTACAGTGATGTTGTCAGCCGCAGCCTGGGTGACCGGGTTAAAAAATGGGCGACCATCAATGAAATCATGTGCTTTACCACTCTGGCCCACAAGTTGGATATGCATGCTCCCGGCGGCAGAGAAAGTGATAAAATCACAAACCAGACAGCCCACCATGCTCTCCTTGGACATGGCATGGCCACACAAGTTCTCAGAAGAAATGTACAAGATTCCTTTATCGGACTGGTGGACAACAATGAAGCTCCCTGGCCTGTTCTGAATACAGAGCCCCATCTGAGGGCGGCCAGAAAAGCCTGGAAAGAAAGGAATTCCCAGCGCCTCTTCCCCATGATGACGGGAGAGTACGATGAAGAGTCTTATGTCCGTCACTACGGAGAGATGCCCGAAACCACAGCAGAAGACATGAAGATAATTTCGACACCCCTAGATTACTTTGGGATCAATTTTTACAACTGTCCCCCTGTACAGGCGGCAGACAACGAAGCAGGCTATGAAACTGTAGATCTCCCAGCGGCCTACCCCCGGACGGCGATGGGATGGCCCATCACCCCGGATGCTCTCTACTGGAACCTGAAATATATGACGGAGTTCTTCCCGGACCTTCCTGTTTATATCACAGAGAATGGAATGGCTGCCGATGACAGCATGTCCGAAGATGGTACAGTCAAGGATTATGACCGCATCGAATACCTGAGGACTCACCTCCGGGCCTGCCACAGGGCTATCGAAGAGGGGGCGAATCTGAAGGGCTACTACCTCTGGTCTCTTATGGATAACTTCGAATGGGCCTTCGGTTACAGCAAACGTTTTGGTATGATACGGGTGGATTATGACACCCAGAAAAGAACCATCAAGGAGTCAGGAAAATATTACAGTCGCGTCATGGCCGAAAACAGAGTCTTCTGATTCCTGAAGAGTTATTCCCGGTGCTCCCTTTATATAAAATAAAGGTTCAACCAGAGTGATGCAACAGACCTGACCATGAATTATACTATACGCCATGTAAGGGGGAAGTAATGAGCCGGAGAATGTTGGAACATCTTTCAAAGGAATTAGAAGGCCTCCAGGGGGCAGGTCTTTTTAAAAATGAGAGGATTCTCACCTCCCCCCAGAGAGCCAGAATATCCGTATCCGGTGGAGGGGACGTTCTGAATTTCTGTGCCAATAACTACCTGGGACTTGCTGACCATCCCGAATTGATTAAGGCTGCCAGGAAAGCTTTGAAGGACTATGGTTACGGGTTATCTTCAGTCCGGTTCATCTGCGGTACCCAGACGATTCACAAAGAGCTGGAAGCCTCACTCAGTGAATTACTGGGAAGCGAGGATACGATACTCTACGGCTCCTGCTTTGATGCCAATGGAGGACTCTTTGAAGCCCTCCTGGGGCCGGAAGACGCCATCATCAGCGATGAACTGAACCATGCCAGCATCATTGACGGCATTCGTCTCTGCAAGGCCCGGCGGTTCCGCTATGCCAACAATAACATGAAAGATCTCGAATCAAGGCTGAAGGAAGCCGCTTCGGCCCGTTTCAGACTCATTGCCACGGACGGCGTCTTTTCTATGGATGGCACTCTTGCCAATCTGAAGGGAATTTGTGATCTAGCTGAGAACTACGATGCCCTGGTCATGGTGGACGACTCACATGCTGTTGGCTTCATAGGAGACAGAGGAGCGGGGACACCCGAGTACTGGGGAGTACAGGACCGGGTGGATATCATAACTGGTACTCTCGGCAAGGCTTTGGGTGGAGCCTCAGGAGGGTATACATCAGGCCGAGGGGAGATCGTATCCTGGTTGAGGCAGCGGTCCAGACCCTATCTGTTCTCAAACTCACTGCCTCCGGTCATCACAGCGACGGCTTTGAGGACCCTGGAACTGATAAAATCAGGGGCTGCCTTGAGAGAGAGGCTTTTTGATAATACCAGGCTGTTCAGACAATCTCTGGGGGAGGCCGGTTTTTCCATAGTCGACGGAATCCACCCCATCGTCCCCCTCATGCTGGGGGACGCGACTCTGGCAGGAACCATGGCTGACAAACTGCTGAAAAAGGGGATATATGCCATAGGGTTCTCCTATCCTGTGGTTCCTCTGGGAAAAGCACGCATCCGATTTCAGATGTCCGCAGCCCACAGCCGGGATGATGTGGAGATGGCACTGACACAGATTATTGAGACTGGTAAAGAACTGGGGGTTATTGAATGAAGGCACTGGCAAAAACAGAATCACGGCCGGGTTTGTGGATGATTGATGCCCCGAAACCGGATTATGGCCCGAATGACCTGCTGATTAAGATTAAAATCACGGCCATCTGCGGTACAGACATCCATATTTACAACTGGGATGAATGGTCCCGGAACACCATCCCCGTCCCCATGATCACAGGGCATGAGTTTGTCGGTCAGGTTGAGGCCCTGGGCAGTGAAGTCGCCGGTTTCAAGGAAGGCGACAGGGTTACCGGTGAAGGGCATCTGACCTGCGGACACTGCCGGAACTGCCGGGCGGGAAAAAGGCATCTCTGCCGGAATACGCAGGGGATCGGTGTAAACCAAACCGGCTGCTTTGCCGAATATCTGGTTTTGCCGGCTGACAATGCCTTTAAACTGGATGACTTTATAAGCGATGAAGCCGCGGCCATCTTTGATCCCTTCGGCAATGCCGTGCATACAGCCTTGTCCTTCGATCTTGTGGGAGAGGATGTTCTGATAACAGGGGCCGGTCCCATCGGCATCATGGCGGCTGCAGTCGCCAGACATGGAGGTGCCCGGTATGTCATCATCACCGATGTCAACGAATACCGTCTCAATCTAGCCCGGCAAATGGGTGTGACCAGAGCCGTCAATATAAAAACAGAAAAGCTGGAAGACATCATGAAGGAACTCCACATGCTGGAAGGATTTGACATTGGTCTCGAGATGTCAGGCAATGCCCAGGCTCAGGCACAGATGTTTGACAGGATGAACAACGGCGGTCATGTAGCCCTACTGGGAATCCCCCCCGGAGAGAGTCTTGTCAACTGGAATCAGATCATTTTCAAGGGGCTGAACCTGAAAGGAATATACGGCCGGGAGATGTATGAAACCTGGTACAAGATGGCTGCCATGATCCGCTCCGGCCTGGATATATCCAGAATTATAACCCACCGTATGCCCGTGGAAGAGTTTGAACGGGGCTTTGATATAATGAGGGGGGGACAGTCAGGGAAAATCCTTTTATACTGGGATTGATCAGCCCCGGCAATGGTTCTATAGTGGACTATGATTGAGGCAAAAAAATATCAGAACGTCTATAAGCTGGTCTATTTTTTTCTATTTGGATCCATAGCCTCTCTCTATCCCTTCTTCCCTCTGGTTCTGCAGAGCAAGGGTTTCGAACCCTCCCGTATCGGATTTGTGATGGGAAGTTACGAGTTTGTCAGCATTCTGGGACTCCTGATCATCGGTCATTTCTATGACCGGATACGATCTCCACGGCGGACCATTGTAACGATCATACTCTTGTGTCTATTGACCCTGTTCCTGATTGTCCGCGCTCAAAGCCTTTTGCTTGTAGTTCCCCTGACCCTGGGTTTGGGGTTTGTGATCAAATCACCGACATCCCTGGTTGACGCCCATTACGGACAAACCATGCCCAACTCACAGGAAAAATACGGGAAAACCCGCCTGTATGGCAGTCTTGGATTCTTCTGTGTAGCCATGCTCATTCAGATCACAAACTGGGTGGAAGCCTCCCGCCCCATTTCTGTTTTTCTAGGTTTCTCCATCCTCATGGTGATAGCCATTCCTTTGATCATATATCTTCCGGCGGCACATCTCGCAGAAGATCAACAGAAGCCAGTCTCATTCCTGAAAACCATCAAGACTTTTCCGGGGATTTACTGGATTGGATTGTCCATAGCCTCCCTCAATTTTATGGGAATATCGGGACATATCACCTTCTTCTCCCTGCTTCTGAAAAACAAGTTCGCCACAGAAGACATCAGTGGTTTCTGGGCCATCGGTCCTCTCTTTGAGGTGCCTCTCTTCTTCTTTTCAGGATTTCTGCTCAGAAAGCTGGGGCTGAAAAGACTCTGGCTCCTCTGTCTGGCCGCCGGAGTTCTTCGGATGCAGGTGTATTCCTTCTCCCGGACTCTGCTCCCTCTGTATATAGTCCAGATCCTCCACAGCATCTCCTTTGGTTTTAATCATCTGGCCATGGTCACTCTCATTTCCAGGGCAACCTCAAATGCCAGCAGGGGATTGGCCATGTCCCTATACTCTGCCATAGGGATGGGCTTCTCTCTGTTTGTCGGGGGATTTCTGGGCGGATGGATTCTCGGATATTCCGACTACCCCTTTCTGTTTCAGGTCTTCTCATTGTTCCCGCTCCTGGGAATGGGAATCATCCTGCTGTTTCTCAGGGGAAAACAGCTTGAGAAAATGAATGAAGAATCCTCTGAGGATTTCTCCATCCCAAGGGGTGATCATATCTGAAAGAACAACTCCTGCCATTCTTGAGAATCATCTTTTTGAAAAATCCGGAATTCTTTTGTTTTTAGATCAGCCAGAAGTCGAACAATAGAATTGCTGCCTGTTCTGATAATTTCCAAAATACCCTCAGGGCTGGATTGAACCATTTCGAACTTTCCGGAGAAGGCGGGGGCTGAATTCCGGAACTTCATCATTTGAATCAGACAAACCACGACGGGCCGCTTGATCTCTCCCTCTATTTCTTCCAGACTGTAACCATGACGGTTGATATCCCGTCCATTCATGGTTTTTTCCACCAGGTCGATATCGTTGGAACCAGCCAGCATACCCACATAATATACCTGGGGAATTCCAGGAGCAAAGAACTGTACGGCCCGAGCCAGAAGGTAGGCCTGATCATCCTCTCCGAGAGCCGAATAATAGGTACAGTTGATTTGATAGATATCCAGATTATTATACTCCTGAGAGCTGTAGCGTCGATTCAAATTGGAGCCCCGTTCATACAGGGCCTCACAGGTTTCATTGATCTCCTCGGGAGTCAGAAGATCTGCCACGTCCACCACACCAATACCGTCGTGAGTATCCAGGGTGGTAAACTGATGTTCCGGACACTGACTCAACCAGGCGCCCAGCCTGTCAGCACGCCCGCTGTACAATCCATGAAGTAGGATCATGGGAAGAGCAAAGTCATAGATGCCGTATCCTTTCTGTGAAAGTTTCATGGGTATGGAATAATGCTCATGGATTTCCGGCAGGAGTTCCACCCCCCTCCGGCTCATGACCTCTCGATAATCCCCCAAAATATCCCAGATTTCCGGTTCCAGGAAAAAACAGGATGTGCCGGCCTTTTTTGTGACATAAGCAAAGGCATCCAGCCGGATCAGAACGGCACCCTGGTCTGCCAGATAATTCATATTCTCCAGGATATAACGGCGGCCTGTTTCAGAGTGAATATCCAGATCAATCTGTTCTTCAGAGAATGTACACCAGACCTTCCGTACAGTTCCATCTTTATGAGTCACTTCAATCCAGGGTGCCCGCGGTTTTCGTGTATATATTCTTGCGAGTTCTTCTTTTGTAAAATCACCCTCCGGCTTGACCCTGTCCACCGGTAGAAACAACTCCGCCCAGGGACTCTCATCTCCCTTTTCCGCAAAATCCTGAAACTCTAAAGACTGGCGGGAGAGATGGTTGACCATAAGATCCACAACAAGATCATAATCCGAGGAGATCCGTCGGATATCTTCCCAGGTCCCGAATGCGGGGTCTACATCCCGATATCCCAAGGGAGAAAAGCCTCTGTCCCCGGAAGAGGGAAAGAAGGGAAGAACATGAACTCCTGTCAGACAGTTCCTGAGAGGTCCCGACAAAGCCGAATGCAGTTCCTTCAGATCTTTCCCCATGCTGTTCGGGTAGGTAATAAGTTGTATACCGTTTTTCATAGATCATCCTTAAATCCCTGGCGAACTGCCCGGGAGAGATATGGAATACCCGGAAGTTTTCTTTCCGGATATTTTTATTTAATAGAAGCGAAAACCATCAGAAGAACTGTTAAAATCCGTTTCATATATTCCTCCAATTATTCTTATGGAAACTATGGTAACGTTTCCATCTTTACTATATCCTGACTTTGATATAAGTCAAGGATTTTTACAATTCACGGAATCGTTTCCATCCATAAAAAGCTTCAGAAACTCAAATTATAATAGAATCACTTTCCAATTTCCACAGATTTTCCGTTGAAGTGATGAATGGGGTTCCCTCTGATTAAAATCAGGAGTCCCGGTCAACCAATTCGGGCTGAAGAATCTGCTGCAGAATCTGATGATCCTCTCCATCTTCCCTCTGCCTGACCAGCTCAATGATCATTGATGCAGCCTCAGTTCCCAGAATCTCGAGGGACTGCCTGATAGTGGAAAGTTTCATGTACTTGGAAGGAAAAATATCATCGTATCCGATGATGGAAACGGTCGCTCCCGACTCCATTCGGGCCTGTATGCCTCCATAGGCCATGGTATCAGAAAAATAAAAAAGACCATCCAGATTTTTATCATTCATCAGTGTCCGGCTGATGTCGTAACACTCCTCTTCCGAGTTAATGCAGAGCTCTGAAACCAGGATACCCCCGGCTTCATCGGCTCTCTTCCTGAACCCCTCAAAGCGGTCCAGCTGCTGTTGTGAACGATCACTGAGGCCTATCATCATTATTTTTCTGCAATCCCGGGAGATAAGGTACTCTGCGGCCAGTGTACTGCCCCTCACGCTATCATAGCTGATATAACTTGTATCCGCCTCATGATGATCCACATACAGAAAGGGTATCTTATGAAAGTTGAGAATTTCCTGCTCTGACGCCGTCAGCGGAGGGTCTCCCAGAGTCAAGACGGCGGACAGCCTCTGCTCTACTATATGATGGATGACACTTTCCTGCCCGTGGTCGGTATTGAAGATCATGATATTGAACTGATCTGCCTTGAGGCGGGAATAGATGTGCTTGATCAGCTCGAAGAAAAACTGATTCTCCACCACAGGAAGGAGAAGCCCGACGGTGGCCACAGAATGTGACTGGCGCACCAGCATACGGGCCGCTCCATTGGGAACATAATTGAACTCTTTGGCAATCCTCAAGACTTCCGAACGGGTACTGTCCTTCACATTGGGACTGTTATTCAGAACCCTGGAAACAGTGCCGATTCCGACCCCGGCTTTGGCGGCAATATCTTTTATAGTAATTTTACTGTTCCCTTTGGACCTTTTCATACTACCCCGCAAACAGGAAGAGTATATCACATGAATGGCAACGTTTCCACTTTTTTATTTTGCTCCTGCCGGAGCCGGACTGCGGGAATAGATGAGAAATGAGCCCCCCGGAAGATTTCAAGGGATGAGCTGTAACAGTTGCAGTCGGAGGTTGTGTTACATATAGTTGTAAGCTGTACAATACAGATAAAGAGAAGATGGAGATACAAATGAATAGATTATTAAGTGGAATGATAGGCATGACCGCTGTTTTTGCCCTAGCCGGGTGTAATCTGGAAGTCGGCCTGACTTATGATAATGATTATGCCGGGGACTGGTATGAAATGGAAGAAAAAATCAATGACACCGACTGGGATGCGGTCAAGCTGGCTTTGTCTGATACGACCTTTGAAATTTCAACGTCGACATTTGATGCGGATGGTGATAACCCCGACGGATACAAGGGAGAATCCAAAGGAAGTGTGAAAAACCTTTCCACAACTCAAATATATATGTCCACAACAGAAATCTATGCAGGAGGTTCATGGAAAACAAAAAATGAATATATTGAGTATCTTGTTGAAGAGGCTGGCTTGACTCAGCTTGTAGCGGAAGTCCAAGCCAATGCAAAATTTATTGATGAGACCGTAAGCTATGTAATGGGTCTTGATCCCAGCAGGCTTAAACTTGGTGATGGAGCAGGGACTGGAAGTGAATATTCCAGTATGACCTATTATACGAGCATTTTCGCGGCCCTGTCTCAATAAACAAAGCCCCCCACCTCGAAGGGAAGATCAGCAGCAGGGCTTGCTCTTAGTATCCTGAGCTACGGATTTCAGGTCATGCTCTTTTTGCCCGATCAGCAGCAGCACCAGGTAGAGTAAACCCAGAATGGGAATGGATAGAAACATTAAGAACGCAACAGGTATGAAGGCTGCCACAGTCTGTACACCCGCACCGAGACAAAAGGGACAAAAGGAATTTCCAGCACCCCTCCGGGGAGTAGCTTATCCCGATTGAAAATATGGTTTATGCTTGCACTATGAATGGAATCAGCGACCAGGAGCTTTTGGATCTGCAGAGGCAGTTCCCTTCTGCCTTAAACTACCTTACATCTATTTACATTATAAACAGAGAATATGGAAAAGTCGGAAATTCCAGACTCGCCAGCCGCTTAAAAGTATCCAAGCCGGCGGCAAACCAGGCCATGGGCCGTCTCAAGAAATTGGGTCTGACAGAACAGGTCCCCTATGAATCGATCCGGCTCACTCCGGAAGGCCGCCGGTTCGCCGAAGCCGTTTTGATCCGGCATTATCTAATCGAACATCTGCTGATTTCCAAGCTGGAGTATCCCTGGGAAAAATCCGATGAGGAGGCTCAGAGACTCCAGGCTTCACTCTCAGAGGATTTCACGGAGTACCTTTATAATTTCTTCGGCCAGCCAAAGACCTGCCCTCATGGAAATCCTTTTCCCGGGACTGATGGTGAAGAAGAGTTGGTCAGAGCCAAACGCCTCATGGAAGCCCCGGTAGAATCAGACCTCAAGCTTATCCGGATAACCGAAGAGGGAGAGTCGCAGGACGGCCTGTTACCCTACTGTCACAAAATGAACCTCTACCCCGGAAAAAAATTATTCCTCGTCAAAAAAGATGAAGAGGCTGTGACGGTCATGATGGATGAAACAGAGATTCTGATACCCCGGGACATTGCCGCCTACCTCTGCTATAGACAGCTATAGGGTTTCATACAAATACATCACAGGAGAATGCAATGGGAAGGATAAACTGGAAGCCTGGAAATATGATTTTTCCCGTTCCGGCGGTTCTGGTGAGCTGCGGAAATGAAGAGGATGGATACAACCTGGTCACCGTATCCTGGACAGGAACGGTATGCACCAACCCGCCCCTTTGTTATATATCCCTCAAAAAGGAGCGCCTGTCTCATGAGATCATCAGCAAAAACAGAGAGTTCGTAATCAACTTGTCCACAGAAAAGATGGCCCGGGCTACAGACTGGTGCGGAGTAAAATCAGGAAGGGATTTTGATAAATTCAGAGAGTGCGGTTTCACCCCCCTGTCAGCACTGAAGGTCAAGGCTCCTCTGGTGGCAGAATCACCTGTGGCCATCGAATGCCGGGTCATGGAGATAAAAGAACTGGGGAGTCATGATATGTTCCTGGCAGAAGTCATCTCAGTCAGCGTGGATGATCAGTACCTGGACAATGACAGCGGTGCTTTTAATATGAACAGAGCGGGACTCATTGCCAGTGCACACGGGAAATACTGTGCCTTGAAAGAGCCTCTTGGCCACTTTGGTTACTCGATCAAGAAGCCTAAAAAGAAGAAAAAGAAGAAAAAAACCATCCCGCGAATTAAATCTCACCCTTAATCACGGAGTGAACCGTCTTGCTCCTCCAGAGCCATCTCATAAAAATCTTCAATGGCCCACATCATCCTGTAATCGGGCCATCCGTACATAAGAGATTCACAGATGGATATCATGTTGTCCCAATGTTCCCTGTAATACCAGGCCAGAAGCTCCTGATAGATTAGCTCCGGCAGGAAGGGGTCCTCGGGCATGTTCTTTTTGGCCTTTATTGAAATCGCAATCACACCATCCTGCATCCTGTCGGCTTCCCGGGTATTTTCGAAATATTCTACCGCATAATCAGCTATTTCCAGCATGACATTCTGTGCATGCCACAACACTTCTGCCCTGGTGCTCCCCCAGGTCAGTTCAGGATGCTCCTGAACCAGGGCCATCAGAATCTGAATATCCTCTCCTCTCGTTGCCTTCTCAGTCACAAGATCTCCCCAGCTTTTAAACGGGTCTGCCTGGGCTTGATTCAGAAGATTTTCCAGCCTTCGGTACAGCAAATTCATTTCCCGCTGATACCGGGCGTTTTTGAAATCTTTCAGAAAACGATAACTATCCTCCAGACTGTCCCGGGGTCCCTGAAAGGAGGGGTCAAGATTCAAGGCATCCTGAAAGTCCCGGGTGGCCTGGCTGTATTCCTCATTATCCAGGGATAAGAGCCCTTTATAATAGAGATGAAGAGCCTCCTGTGAGGCTGACATCACGGTCTCCGCAGGTTGGAATCCATAAAATTCACCCAGAGCCCAGGCCAGGGAGGCTTCCAGATCAAAAAACTCTTCAGGACTGCTTTCTTTTGACACGGCAAAGAGAATCGCCCCTCTTGTTGTATCCGTAACCTTAACAGAAACCTTGATCCTTCCATCCACGAGAATGTAGCTCCCCCGGATAAGCTGGGTGGCATTCAGGATTTTCCCCAGTTCCAGAGCGGTAGATTCATCGGTCATTCCAGACAAACCCAGCTTCTGCTCCTTCAATACAGACTCCAGATCTTCCCGTTCAACCAGAGTTAGATCGGATAAGGCCAGACGGCTGCTCAAACCATCTGCAAAAGCCCGGGACATCCATTGATCTTCAGCCCTACCCGCCGTGTTTTCAAAATGGAAGATCGTCACTACCTGAGGAGACGCTCCCCATAGGGCCGTGGTAGTCCAGACCAGACAAATCAAAGGTATTATCTGGGCCTTAAGAAATTTCATGCTCCCCCCATCTCCCGGATGATGCCGGAATTAAAATCCTCATCTCCACTGAACTGGAGGAGAACCTTCTGAGCCGCCCTTTCCCGAGCCTGTTCATAATTCAAACCGCCATCTTTCACCGGGCCGTAGGGTTTACTGTACAAGAGCAATCCATACTGTTTAAAACTAACCGTTCCAGACACCTTGGAAAAGAATATGCCTGTACTGTCATCCAGCTGGGGATAATCAGAAACAATCCAGTCCAGTCTGATTTCATAGGGGGTCTTTTTTCCTCCGGGGAGGAGTTTCAGAGGAAGATTCTTATTATTCAGAGCAGAGAGAAAGGAAACATTGAGCCCGGAAAGCTCTTCCAGTCCCGATGGAACAGGAATCGAAACCCGCCGGTCTTCACGTCTCTGCTTGTCCCACTCCTCTTTATCCATCCTGACAAGAACCCAATAGCCACGGTCGGGATGGTACCAGGAATCGACGGTCTGCAGGTTAACAAGACTCTGTTCCACCGATTGCTGCACCCGGCTTTCCAGTGTTTCTGTACTGATTCCTTCGGCATCGACCTTGTTTTTCAAATCCAGAACTGAAATAACATCAACAGAGATGGAGGCAGCCAGATCTGACCGGGCCCTGACCAGGGCTCTCTCACGGTCCTTTGCCTCATCATCTGTGATTGAACCTCCGATTCCATAATAAAAACCGGAATCCGAGGGAGGAGAAGAGAGCCAGTCCGGTTCCGGCCTGATGTTCTTCTCCGGAGATGTTGCACAGGAAATCAGAAAAAATAAAGATCCCCATAAAACTCCCATAAATATAAGCAAAGTTCGGTACATCTGCGACTCCTGAAACCCCGGAGATATCCGGGTCATTTGTATTATAGGGTCTCCTAAGACACTGCGCTACTCCAGGAATAGAATTTCTCCTGACAAACTTCATAGTAATCCATTGGAAAATAGACTAAATTTAAAATACAGAGCATATACTTGCTTTTCACTAGTATTTAGTGAAGAAATACCTTTACCCCCATAAAAGGTATGAGTATTTTCTGGGTTGAAGAGGTAGAAAAATGAATGAAATATTAAATATACCCAAAGAACTCCCCCTGGTTCCCATGAAAGGAGCCATACTTTTTCCGGAAGGAATCACCACAGTCCGGATCAGTGGACTCAAAGATGATGAAGCCGCATTCGGCGACAAGAACCCTAGCGGCCTGGCGGCCGCTGTCTCTCTGAAAAAGAATTTTGATCTGACAGATCTGGAAAAAGAAGATTTTTTTACCATAGGCACCCTATCCTTCATTGAAAGTGCCATACATAAAGACGGAGAACTCCATCTTAAACTCAGAGGAGTTCAGCGGATCAAGATAAATCATATTGAAAAACGAGACAAACTATTTTATGCGCAGATTGAATCCCTGGTAGACCAGGACGATATGGATGTAAACAGCAGGGAGTCCATGCTGAAGGGCATGAAAGAGCTGGCCCGGGACATCGCATCCTTTTTTGCCGGAACCGAATCTGCAGTCAAACAGTTGGACATGATCCTTCATCCGGGACCTTTGATGTACAACATCATCCCCTATCTGAACATATCCCGGGTGGAAAAACAGGAACTCCTGGAAATATCCTCCCTCAAGGAAAGGGGTCTCAAGGTTCTGGACTATATGGCCAGCCAAAAGGAGTCCTTCAAACTCCAGGCAGAAATTGCCGGTAAGATGACCGAAAAAGCAAGTAAAAGCTATCGTGAGAATGTACTGAGAGAACAGCTCAAGGTGATACAGAAAGAACTCAATGAATCGGGAAGTGAAGAAGACCAGGGATTCAAGGCAAAAATAGACAAGTCGGGAATGCCCGATGAAGTCAGAAAAGTCGCCTTAAAAGAGCTGGAAAAGCTGGAGGAACAGCCCCCCAACAGCCCCGAGACCAGAATTATTCAGAACTACCTGGATCTGCTGGTGGATCTTCCCTGGACAAGTGAAGACTCGGGAGATATTGACCTCAAAGAAGCCAGACGTATTCTGGACGAGCAGCATTACGGCCTGGAGAAGGTTAAAAAAAGAATCATACAACACCTGGCAGTGATGAAACTCAAGAACGAAAAGAAGGGATCCATACTCCTATTGGTAGGACCTCCCGGTACTGGAAAGACCAGTCTGGGGAAGAGCATCGCCGAGGCCTTGAACCGCAAGTATGTAAGAGCCAGCCTGGGTGGTATGCGGGATGAAGCCGAAATACGCGGACACCGCCGGACCTATATCGGGGCCCTCCCCGGCAGGATCATAAAGGGAATGAAAAAAGCCGGAACACGCAATCCTGTGTTTGTCCTGGATGAAGTGGATAAACTCATGCAATCCTACAGCGGTGATCCGGCAGGAGCCCTGCTGGAAGTCCTTGACCCCGAGCAGAACAACAGTTTTTCCGATCACTATCTGGAAGTGCCCTATGACCTGTCAGATGTGTTTTTCGTGGCTACCGCCAATACTCTTGAAACCATTCCCGGTCCTCTTCTGGACAGGATGGAAGTCATCACCCTCTCGGGATATACAAACCCTGAGAAGTTCCACATCGGGCAAAAACATCTGATCCCCACGGTTCTGGATGATCATGGTTTAAATGCAGAACAGGTTGTCATTGAAGAAGATGCCCTGACCGAAGTGATTGAAAACTATACCCGTGAAGCGGGAGTCCGAGGGCTGAAGCGTAAAATTGCCCAGTTAGCCCGGGTTGTCTCTGAAAAGGTTGTTTCAGAAGAATCGGCACTTCCCATTCATATCAGAAAAGAAGATGTGGAAGAATATCTGGATAATCAGAAGGTTCGTCATGAACAGATTGGCAAAATGAATCCTCCCGGTGTCGTAACCGGCATGGCCTGGACCCCCGTAGGAGGAGAGATTCTCTTTGTGGAATCCACAAATATGCCCGGAACAGGCGGCTTGACCATCACGGGTCAACTGGGGGATGTAATGAAAGAATCCGCCAGAATATCCCTGAGCCTGATCCGCTCCCGCCTGTCCATGTATACTGGTCATTTCGCCTTTAAGGAACAGGATATTCATATCCATGTCCCCTCGGGAGCGGTTCCCAAGGACGGACCATCGGCGGGAGTCACTCTACTGACATCCCTGGCCTCCCTCATTACGGGGTCTCCCGTTCATCCTGAATTGGCCATGACAGGTGAAATCACCTTGAGAGGAGCCGTCATGCCTGTGGGTGGAGTCAAAGACAAAGTTCTGGCCGCTCACAGGGCAGGAATCAGAAAGATAATCCTCCCCGCCGAAAACGTGAAAGACATGGATGAACTTCCCGAAGAAATCAGAAACGACCTGAAGGTCATTCCGGTGGAAAATATTAAGGAAGTTCTTAAAGAAGCCCTTGGATTGGATCTTCCTGACATCGAGATGCCGGAAGCACCCCAGTTCCATCAGCCGAAAGGATCTGAAAGCGCTGTCTGAGAAAGAGTAATATAAACGCCGATAGAGGCAGGCCCGGAAAATCCGGGTCTGCCTTTTATTGTCATCTCTTCTGAAATTTTCATTAACTAATACTGAACAAGCTTGACAAGGAATGAAATGTGTTTAATTATACTGTTGTAGTTTCAGTCTTACTGTAATAACAAACAGGAGAAAGTCATGGATCGTCGGGAATACAGGTTTGGAGAGAAGATCAAAAAAGTCAGGGAGGGCCAATCGGTCACCCTGAAGAAGCTGGCCGAAGAGATGCAGGTCAGCGTCAGCCTTCTATCCCAGATCGAAAACAACAGGGTCTCCCCGTCAATTGATACTCTTCTCTGCCTTGCCGATATCCTGGACATTGATCCCGAATATCTATTCAGGGATTTCAGAAAAAAGAGAAAGGTTCGTATCGTCCGGGGAGAAGAGAGAAACAGACTCACTCTGGGTTCGGTTCAGTATGAACTTCTGACACCTACTGCTCCTCCGGATGAAGATTTTGCCCTGGAGACATTGGAATTGACCATTGAACCGGGAGGAGAAAAAGGCAGCGATGAATATGGCCATCCCGGGAGGGAGATGGGTATCATCCTCAGCGGACAGGGAGAACTGAAGTACGGCACCGAAAGCTATAGCTTGAGAAAAGGAGACAGCCTCTCCTTCTCTTCTGCGGTCCCCCATATTCTCATTAACAATGGGGAAGAACCCTTAAAAGCCATCTGGATCATTACACCCCCCAGGCTGTTCAGCTAAAACAGACCGGAAAGGCAAAATTGACACACCCGGGGGTTTCCATGATGGAACATAGAACCCCCTGACAATAAAAAATATCCCGAAAGGGAAAGAGAGGGAGATGAAAATGGGAAAAACCATTGCCGAAAAGATTTTCGATGCACACAGGGTAGACAGCCCCGAAGAGGGAATCTTCGTGCTGAATCTGGACAGAGTATTCTGTCACGAAATCACAACCCCCATTGCGATCAACGATCTGATCCACCGCGGGAAAGACAGGGTCTTTGATCCGGACAAAATCAAGGCCGTCATTGACCATGTGACCCCTGCAAAAGACTCAAAAACAGCTGAGCAGGGAAAGATCATGAGAGAATGGGCCGCCCGCCAGGGAATCAAGGATTTCTTTGACATCGGTCAAAATGGTGTCTGTCATGCCCTCTTCCCGGAAAAAGGATTTGTCCGTCCCGGGTTTACAGTCATCATGGGAGATTCCCACACCTGTACACACGGAGCCTTCGGCGCCTTTGCGGCAGGAGTCGGAACTACCGACCTGGAAGTGGGCATTCTCAAGGGTGTGTGCAGCTTCAAGACTCCAGAATCCATTAAAATCAACGTGACCGGAACCCTGCGAGGCGGGGTCTACGCCAAAGATGTCATCCTGTTCCTCATCGGGAAAATTGGTGTCAACGGAGCCACAAACAAGGTGATCGAGTTTACCGGTCCTGTAATTGACGGTTTTTCAATGGAAGAAAGAATGACCATCTGCAATATGGCCGTTGAAGCCGGAGGAACCTGCGGTATATGCAGCCCCGACATGACCACTGTGGACTACCACTGGAAATTCATCAAGGATTATTTTGCAAGCAAAAAAGCGGCTCTGGAAGAGTACGGGCAATGGACCTCCGATGGTGATGCGTCCTACTCTAAAGTCATTGAACTGGATGTCAGTGCCCTGGAACCGGTGGCCACCTTCGGTTCAAAACCCGATCAGATAAAAACCATAAGTGAGATGGAAAATACCCGGGTTGATCAGATTTACATCGGCAGCTGTACCAACGGAAGAATTGAAGATCTCCGGGTCGTCGCCGAAATCCTGAAAAATCAGAAGGTGTCGGAGAAGGTGAGGGTCGTTCTTTCTCCCGCTACACCGGACATTTACAGACAGGCCCTTAAAGAAGGACTCATTGAGATCTTTATGGATGCGGGTGTCTGCCTGACCAACCCGACCTGCGGCGCCTGTCTCGGTATGAGCAATGGAGTCCTGGCGGATGGAGAAGTCTGTGCCTCTACGACGAACCGGAATTTCAACGGCCGTATGGGCAAGGGCGGGACAGTTCACCTGATGAGCCCGGCCTCTGCCGCCGCCACCGCCATCAGCGGAACCATCACCAACTCAGCATTGTACAAGGGGTAAGCCATTATGACTGATAAAAAAGAATTCAATGGAAAGGTTCTGTTTCTGGACCGGTCCGATATTAATACTGACGAAATCATTCCGGCCAAATACCTGACGGAAATTTCCAAAGAAGCTCTCAAACCCAATCTTCTGGAAGATCTGACCTTGAAAGGGTTTAACTCTGCTCAAGATCTGCCGGGAAAAAGGGTCATCATCACAAGAAGCAACTTCGGCTGCGGGTCCTCCCGGGAACATGCACCCTGGGCTCTTGAAGTGAATGGTATCAATCTGGTGATTGCCGAAGACTTCGCCAGAATATTCCGTCAAAATATGTATAACTGCGGCATGATGGCGGTCGAACTCAGATCCGAAGTGATTGAGGCCCTCTTTGCCGACTTTTCCGGTGAAGAGACATCCTTGACTACCGATCTGGAGAAGAATGAGTTCACCTTGAAGTCTTCTTCAGGCAAGTCCAGGACCATCCCTTTCAGCATCTCCGGTTTTGATAAAACCCTGGTGGAATACGGCGGCTGGGTTGGCTACGCCGATAAAAATTATTAGAATTGATTGAAACCTTAAAAACCGCTCAACTATGGGCGGTTTTTTTATTTCTTTCAGGAGAATGAATCCGGTAAAACTCCGAAATATTTTGCTGAGAAGGCCTCAAATCATTGAAATTGGCAGAGAGAAGGGACTTAAGTTCCAACAATAATGTAGCAATATGTGTTTTTTCCTCATATTTGACTGTTTAATCAATCAATGGAAAGAAAAAACTTTTCCTCTGTTCATTTCACAGCTACAATGGTAAACAACATTTAATCCCATCCACAAGGAGGCATCCATGAGTGATGCAACAAAAATCAAGGTCGATTTAATATACGGCCTTACCGACAGACCAAAGGCAGGGCCCGCCTTTTTTGCAGCCCTGCAGCATATGATGGCCATTTTCATAGGGATCGTAACACCGGCGATTGTTATCAGTGGAGTATTAGGTCTGAGTACTGGAATGTCTGCCTATCTGGTCAGCATGTCCCTCTTCGTATCCGGAATGGCCACTTTCATACAGTGCCGCAAAATCGGTCCTATAGGCTCCGGTCTTCTCAGTATACAGGGAACCAGCTTTACATTTCTTTCAGTCTGTATCGCTATTGGTTTTTCTGTAAAGAGCGCTGGTGGAACAGAAGCCCAGATGGTGGCAGCCATTTTCGGTACAGCATTGATTGCCTCCCCCGTAGAGATGATTTTCAGCCGGTTCATTCCTTTTTTGAAAAAAATCATCACTCCCCTGGTCAGCGGGATCGTTGTTACACTCATCGGTATGTCCCTGATCAAAGTAGGTATCACCGACATAGGCGGAGGAGCATGGCTCCTGGGTAACAAGCCGGAATTCTTTGCCAGTCCTCAGAATCTGATGCTCGCAGCCATCGTGCTTGTGACCATCATAGCCTTCAACAGAAGCTCCAATAAATGGCTGAGAATGGGAGCCATTGTGTTCGGTCTCATTGCCGGTTATATTGTGGCGGCCATCCTGGGAATCATTCAATTTGATAAGGTTTCATCCCTTTCCATTGTCGCCCTTCCCATCCCCTTCAAATACGGATTTGCCATCAGCTGGGCTCATGTTATACCCATGGCTCTTCTCTTTCTGATCACGACTGTAGAATCAATTGGAGACCTGACAGCCACATCCATGGTTTCAGGAGAACCAGTGGAAGGCGATCTCTATATGAAACGTATTTCCGGCGGTGTTCTGGGAGACGGGATCAACTCTGCCCTGGCTGCTGTTTTCAACACCTTCCCCAACACAACCTTCAGCCAGAATAATGGTGTTATCCAGATGACTGGTGTTGCCAGCCGCTATATCGGCTTCTGGATTTCCGGACTGCTGGTTATTTTCGGTCTTTTCCCCATCGTGGGCGGACTCTTCTCCATTATTCCAAATGCAGTACTTGGTGGAGCCACCATCATCATGTTTGGTACAGTAGCAGCGTCAGGGATCAGAATCATCGCATCCAGCATTATCGACAGAAGAGGGGTCATCATCATGGCCATCTCTTTCGGTCTTGGAATGGGTGTCACCTTTGTTCCCGAAATTCTACAGAACTTTTCTCCCTTCATGAAATCAGTATTCGGCTCTGCCATCACAACCGGTGGACTCACAGCCATCTTCCTGAACATTGTGCTTCCCAGAAGCTACAAGAAACAGCCAGTGACTGATCCCATGAAAGACATGGTCTGATTCTAACTCTATTTTGAATATGCCCCGCCGGGAATATCCGGCGGGTTTTTTAGTCTTGAGGCACAAAACCCAGCAGATATTCCCCGGAAACATCAACAAGAAAGCGGTCCTTCAGGATATTTCGACCTATCAGAAGGGGGACACTCATGAGGCTTCTATCTGTCAGTGTAAAATTGGCATCCATCTGCAGCTCTCCCATGCGTATGGACAGGGTTACAATCGGGCGTTCCTGCAGGACCACCGTATTGGCCTGGCGAACCTTGACCACAGCAAATAGAGGCAGCTCCATGATGCAGTCCGCTCCGCCGGGGTTCAGGTTAAAATGAACCCACTCCTCTCCATTACGAATAAAACGGATTATGTTCTCTGCGTGAAGGGACGCCATCGCGGCGCCGGTATCGACCCTGCCGTCCAGGAGTAGCCCTGAAGGTTCGATTCGGACCTGCTCTTTTTGTCCCAGAATGATTTTATCACCTGAAATGAACTCCTCTGCATATAATGGTCCAGAGGAGATATGACACAGAACGAGAAAAGTGAGGCAAAAAAGAACAGCCCTGCCGGAGGTTCTGAAAAGTTTCATGACCTTAGTATAAGTCGGAACAGCAGATTCTGATCAAGCCCTGAATCAGAATTCAGTAAAATCACTATAATTATCCTGAGGGTCTGGTTTTCCCGAAACTTCCAACAAACCAGTTTTCAAAAGAGGACCATCAGGAGACTCACGATTTTGCATAACAGTCGATCCCGGCTGCATTTCTGCGGTTTTAACACCCGTATGGAAAAAGCTGATCAGCTTTGAAAGATCCAGAGATTTATCCTTGAGAGTTTCCGACATGGAGGCGATCTCCTCGCTGGAGGCCGCATTAGACTGGATGACCTGGTCCATCTGCAGGAGAGCCAGATTGATCTGATCGGCACCCTTTGCCTGTTCATTACTGCCCTCAAATATTTCTTCCGCAATCTCCGCGGATTTTTTAATGGCGGGAACGATGCTCCTCATCAATTCGAGTGTCTCATCGGCTTTCCGTACGGATTCTGCAGCAACCTGTGTTATATCGATGGCAGCCACCTGGCTGCTTTCAGCCAGTTTTCGAACCTCCGAAGCCACGACGGCAAATCCCCTGCCCGCGTCTCCGGCTCTGGCCGCTTCAATGGCGGCGTTCAACGCCAGGAGGTTGGTACTCCTGGCGATTTCTTCTATGATGCTGATCTTATTTGATATGATTTTCAGTGAATTGACAGTGTCTTCCACGGCAGTACCGCTGGAAGCAGCATCAACGGCGGCCTGGGAAACAATGGAATTGGATTCCCGGGAATTATCTGTATTCTGCTGAATATTGGAGGCGAGCTCCTCCATGGAAGCTGAAATTTCTTCGGCACTGGAGGCCTGCTCATTGGCTCCTGATGCCACCTGCTGAGAGGCATCCGCGACCTCCTGGGAATTCTGCATGATTGCCGATGAGGCCCCGGTAATGCCCGAAACGATCGCCAGGAGGCGCTGCACCATATTCTTAAGGGCCTCAGCGAGGATTCCGGTTTCATCCCTGCTCGTTACAAGGATATCTACAGTCAGATCTCCCTCTGCAATTTTGCCCACATCCCTTGCCAGGGACTCCACGGGTGCCGTGATTCTGCCTCCCATGATCCAGGCGATAAAAAATGCCAGTACAATCATGACCACATCCACGAGCAGAAGAATCATGATGGTTCTCCCGATCAGGGCATTGATCATTAAACGTTCCGCCTCAATCAGGGTATCGATGTCATCAATATAATTGCCTGTACCTACCAGCCAGTCCCATGGCTCAAAATAACCGGTATAGGAACGTTTGGGTGAGGCAGTTGTTTCACCGGGTTTGTTGAAGCGATACGTTGTATATCCCGTACCATCCATGCCTGCTTTGATTAGATCACGGATAAGGTAGGCCCCATCCGCATCCTGCAGATCCCAACGGTTGGTTCCCTCTTTTGTATTATCCGGTTCAGAAATAGTGATTCCCTTGGAATTGTAAATAAAAACGTAACCGCTCTCTCCATAGCGCATGGCGTCCAGAGCATCCCGCGCCTGCTCACGAGCCTGGTCCTCACCAAGGACGTCCCGTTTATCATAATACATCTGAGCCACAGAAAGAGCCTGGTCTATCTGACTCTTCGCCAGGGTATCAAAATCATCTCTTAGTTTCCGGTCAAGCGTATTAATGCTGCTATTGCCAAGTTTCTTGATTTCGAAAACGGCCAGCCCCCCCATAACAATCCCGAGGAACAAAAGAGATAACAACACGAGGAAACTTATTTTGAATTTTATTTTTATCACTTGTGACTCCTTAACAGCAATCGATAATATTACTAAAATAGAACTCCTATATAAACTTTAAATTATTAGCCTTGAAAAAGCCAAAAATCATCAGTATTAAACGGCAGAAAGACGGCAAATAAATGTATATGTCAATATAAATGTCTGATAGACCGATGCTTAATTTGTCATTAGATCTACCCGAATTCAACGTTACACGACACAAAAGAGGTCTGCCCTTGTCTCATAAAAGATTTCTGTTTCATATCCGCCCCAAAATGATTTTTTCCTTTCTATTAACAGGATTAATCCCTCTACTTATCACTGGATATCTGGGTTCAAGCCTCGCTAAAGAAGCGCTCCTGGATCAGTCTTTTGATAATCTGAAGGTCATCCAGGAACTCCGAAAGGGAGAAGTGAAGGCCAGTCTGGAGCGTATGGTTGAGGAAATCCAGAGACTGCCGGATCTTATTGAAATCAAAAATCTTTCCCGGAGCATCAATGAATACCAAAAAAGGGAGGGTGTCTCGGGGAACATGATTCTGGACCTGCCTGAATACAGGGAGCAGAGGAAAAGTTCTCTGCGATTCCTGAAAAATGAAGCCGAAGCCTATCATTTCGACGATTTTTATATTATCAGTGCCGACCATGGTGATGTCCTGCTCTCGATCAACGAAGGATGGGAACTGGGAACAAATCTGGAATACGGAGCTTATAGAGATTCCGGCCTGGCCGATCTCTGGCGGCATACGGTGGGCAGCGGTAAAACGACCATGATAGATTTCGCTCCCTATGAACCGGACAATAATGATTTGTACGCCTTTTTAGGAACACCCCTCTTTGATGAAACGGAAAGCACGATCAATATTGCCGTTTTCAAAATCGGGCCAAAATTTATTACTGAGATTCTGAATTCCCGCCGCGGGATGGGCAAAACAGGAGAATCCTACCTGGTGGCCTACAACGCAAAGGAAGACAATTACTCACTCCGAAGCGATATGACCTCTATGGACTATTCGACGGGATATACTCACTCTTCAAATCTCCCCTACTGGGATGATGCCCGCGAGGCCGGCCAGAAAAGCGGAGAAGGGACCTATATGGATAGTTATGGGAATGAAGTCCTTGTGGCCTACAGCATGGTTCCTCTGTTGGATAATGCATGGTATCTCATCTCCAAGATCAATAAGGACGAAGTCCTCTCTCCAATAGATGCACTTTTTAGAATTATTTTTTTATGCGGCCTGGTTATTGTCATAGTGGTGATCATCGGAGCCCTGTTCATTGCCTCCAATATAACCGGCCCCATCATTGCCAGCAAAGAATTTGCCTACAAAATATCTCATGGAAACCTGGACGGACAGCTTGATTTTGAGAACAGGCA
>NZ_JAQIBL010000199.1 GCF_027859075.1 Oceanispirochaeta sp.
TTCTATTTTTTGCTGTGCTTCCGATGCCCCCTCTACTTTGGCGGTATCATCCGCAAAGATTTCCTGAGAATACAGGGGCTCTAGAAACAGGATCATCAAAAAAATCAGGACCACTCGCATATTATTTCCCTCTTCTTTTAAGAATCGTCATTACATCCAGTTTCATTAAACTGTAAAAAAAGAAGAGTACTGCCAGAGAAGAGATTCCCTCCAATGCCAGGAAACCAAAATTGCTCCAGCTGCTACCTTCGTAGAACCTGGAAACCGGGATAATTTTTTTGAAGAACAGAATCGTCAGAATCATTGGAATTTGGGCGCCCAGGATTCTGATGATTTGGCTGTTCAGTCTTTTTATATCAAATCGAATACAGTCTTTCAGACCGCCTCTGAGAAGGATGAGGGCTCCACCGATAAAAGCAATGGAATTGGCCCAGGCCAGACTGCTGACCCCCCAGCCCTGCCCCAGAAAAAGCAGAGATAAAGAGACATCCGCAATCACAGTAGCCAGGGCAGTTTTCAGTGGATATTGATAATTTCCCTGAGAATAAAAGGACCGTTGAAAAAGGTTATAGCAGCCCACGAAAAACATTCCCGGAGCATAGGCAAAGAGGACCTGTGTGGCCAGGATCGTATCCTCAGTCTGATATTCACCCCGCTGAAGCGCCGTCGAGATCATTTCTGGTCCGAACAACATAAGCAGAATCGTAGAGGGAATCAGCAGGACGGCCAGCATATGGATTCCCTCCTGAAGGGTGGAAGACAGACCTTTCCAATTCTTGTCTCCCGCCAGACGACTCATTTTAGGAAATAGAACCGTCGTAATGGAGGCACTGAATATGCCGAAAGGAAGTTGCCAGAACACGATGGCATTGCTCAGGGCGGTTGTTGACCCTTCATCCAGCCCTGTGGCCAGCAGAATGGCCACCTGTTGATTGATGGAAAAAATTGAAGACGTGATGAGAACAGGAAACCACTGCCTCATCACGCGTTTGAATGACTCATCTCTGAAATGCAGCCGTGGCAGGAGGGAATATCCGATTTTTCTGTAAAAAGGATACTGCCAGAGAATTTGAGCCAGCCCTCCTCCCAGAACACCCATCACCATGGAAAAGATTCCCATCGTGTCATGCCATATCACGATGGAGGTGATGACCGAAATTGAGAATAACAGGGGAGATACCGCCGGAACCAGAAAATGATTGTGAGAGTTCAATACAGCCATCAAAACGGCACTGATGCTGATAAGAAGAATATAGTGGAAAATCCACCTGAAAAGACGGACTGCCATGTCCAGCTTCCAGGGTTCGTGAAATCGGATAAAGACCTTCAAAATGATTTCCGGGAAAAAGATGCTTAAAAGAGACAGGGGAATCAGAATCAGAAGCTGTAAACCCAGAATGCTCCGACTGAGATTTTTTGCCTTACTCCCTTCCGGATCGGTCACGATCTGCCGGGAAAGTTCGGGAATGAAGGCGGATGACAAAGCCCCTTCGGCCAGAAGTTTTCTGAAGTTATTGGGTATGTTGAATACGGCATTGAGGATATCCGCTTCTCCCGAGGCCCCGAAATACATACTGATCAGGGCAATGCGGACAAATCCAAGAATACGGGAACCCAGTGTTCCCGCCATAACAGCCAGTGTGGACAGAAAACTCTGCCTGTGAGTCGTTTCTTTCAAATATTACCTCTTGCCGAATCGGTCCAGGAATGATTTTTTATACTGTAGAAAACGACCTTCCCGCAGTGACTGCCTGACCTCTGCCATAAACTGATAGAGGAAATGTAGATTATGCTCTGTCACCAGCATAGGTCCCAGTATTTCTTTGGCCTTGAATAGATGCCTGAGGTAGGAACGGCTGTACTGCTGACACACTGGACAGGTACAGCTCGGTTCGATAGGCTGCTGATCCAGACGGAATTTCTCATTTTTTAGAGCCAGATTTCCATCCAGGGAAAAACAGGTTCCATTCCTGGCAATCCTGGTTGGATAGACACAGTCAAACATATCGATACCGGCCTCTACGGCTTCCAGCATATAATCGGGAGTCCCGATACCCATGACATAACGGGGCTTGTCATCAGGAAGGAACTGAGACGTATAATGAAGATAATCTCTGAACATTTCAGGGCTTTCACCCACAGAGAGACCCCCTATGGCAATCCCCGGTGTATCCAGTTCAAGGATTTCTTCGGCACTTCGCTTTCTTAAATCTTCGAAGAAGTTACCCTGAATGATTCCAAAGAGCTTTCCATCATAATCATCACTGCAATTCTCCCAACGCTTTTTCGCACGGGAAGCCCATCGTGTGGTAATTTCAAGAGCCTTGATGGCTTCTTTATGAGAAATACCTGGTTCAGTGCAGATATCAAGAGCCATCTGAACATCACTGCCCAGGATTTCCTGAATCTCAACCACCTTTTCAGGGGTAAACTCATGGTAGGCTCCATCGATGTGGGAACGGAAACGAACCCCTTCTTCCCTGATTTTCCGGAAGGGAGCCAGAGAAAAAACCTGAAATCCACCAGAGTCGGTCAGTATATTATGCTTCCAGGAGCTGAAATTATGCAGGCCTCCGGCGGCCTTAATAACATCCATACCCGGTCTTAAATAGAGGTGATAGGTATTGCCGAGAATCAGGGTATACCCCATATCATCCACCGAGTCATGCTTGACGGCTTTAACGGTTCCGTTTGTACCCACAGGCATAAAGGCGGGTATTTCCACATCGCCATGGGGAAGGTGCAGTATGCCTCCACGCCCCTTGCAGGATGGGTCTTTATATTGAATGTCGATCATAATCTCTCCTCATTTATTTACTTTATGCCCTGATGGACTCAGGTTTTGGCAGTTCTGAATAGAAATACTCCAAAAGTCAGAAAGATCAGAAAGGCTGCCCAGGCTCCGTACAAGGGAGGGATATAACCCAGTTTAGCCAGGAGAATCATAACCATCTGCGCCACGTAATATATAACAGAAACCACCAGACTGGATAGAAGGCTCATAAGAAGGATATTTTTTTTAAACCTTCCCCCCAGAGAGCAGGACAATAAGGCAACCACCAGTGGTGTCAGGGCAAATGAAAACCTCTGATAATACTCAGTCAGTGCACCCTTGTAGGGAAATCCTGTTCTTTTCAGAGAATCGACCCACTCCTTGGCTTCACGGCTGTTCATCTCGTCAATATCCCGGGTTATTCTTTTAAAAGATCCAGGGGGCTCATCTAATAAAGGATCCGTCCAGCTGGCATAATACTCCTCTTCAATGAACTCCTTCTTTTCATCATAACTGAAGATTCTGACATTCTTTAAAGTCCAAATACTGTCTTCCCACAGGGCGGAATTGGCATCGACCCGTTTCTGAAATTTTCCATCCCTGTTCAGAATCAGTATAGAGAGCCCTGTCAGACTCAATCTGCGGTCATTGTAAAAATCAGCATTGTAAATCACGGTATTTGTGTGACTGAGGACGGCTACATTTGAATTGCTGTAGGAAACAGTCTGGCCCAGAATCTCCTTGGAAAGCCTGTTTTTATCCTTATAAGTCGGGATCACAAGACGGTCTTCAAAAAAATAACTTGCCAGACTAAGGATTATTCCGCAGATCAGAAGAGGTGTGGTCAGCTGAAAGAGGGAGTATCCTGAACCAAAAACGGCAATCAGTTCATTTTTGGCATAGTAGTTCCCCAGGGTATAGGAGATAGAAAAGAGGACGGCAATAGGCAGGGAGAAAGATATACATTTGGGAGTATACAGCAATGAAACCCGGGCAATGGCGCTCATGGGAACTTCTGCATTGAGATAACGCCAGAGATTTCCAAATATATCAACCAACTGCAGTATCATGATAAAAAAAATCAGAGCCACCAGCATGGTGGGGATAAAATCTTTCAGGATCATCTTATGAAGTACTTTCATTTACCAATCCTGAATAAATATAAAATCGAGCCGGTACCAAAGATGAGGATATTGGGGAACCACATGGTCAGGGCGGGAGGATAAAATGTCCTGATTCCCAGGGTTCGGCCTGCCACCAGCATTCCCCAATAGAGGATGGTAATAAAAAGGCCGATACCGAATCCGACGGATTTACCACTTCTTTTTGTATAGAGGCCTAACGGAAAAGCCAGGATTACAAAAGGGAGACAGGAAAATGGAATAGAAAATTTCTGATAAAACTCAAGTTTCCAGATTTGAAGGGAGCGGTCATGTACCTGAGTGGCCAGACTGTCCATGTACTGCCGGCGTATACTTTCAAGGGAAGGCGGAAAACTCTGAACTTCCCGTGGAATGGACTGCTGATTCATCAATACCCAGTCTCCATAGAGTTTTCCCAATAATGCCAGACTCTTGATCCGCCGCTGCTCCACTTTCTCTTTATAGCGGATTTCCTTTTCCTGTATGGACCTGTACACATCGATGGAACTCATTTCCCTGGGGCCTGGATTTCTGATGGAAGATGTTATGTCTTTGAGCAGAATATTATATATCATCTTGTCCGCTTCTGAGTACAAAAATTCTCCCCGGTTCCGCTTTTCGCTCTTATGATCCAGGATATGATCCAGCTCAAAGGATAAGACTCCCGACGCCTCATAGGAATTATTAATCTGTGCCTGATCTGCCAGAATGAAGCGCCGATTAGATTCTTTATCTTTCTCAATAATAATCAAATTATCAATATCTTGTCCTTCCACGTGTCCGGTAATGATAATGCTGTCCTGAAAATACTTGATCGAATAGGATTCCAGTTCCACCTCTGGATTTTTATATATCATTTCTCTGTAAAGACTTGTAAAATTTATTGTCCCAACGGGGAGGAGATAATCGTTAACAAAAAATGAGACAAAGGAAAACAAAATACCGATGATAAACACGGGCAAAAAAATTCTATTGTAGGTGATTCCTGAACACTTCATGGCAAGAATTTCATTCTCCGAGGAAAATCGGCCATAGGTCATCAGGGTCCCCACAAGAGTGGCAAAGGGAAATGAGATGGCAATGATGGAGGGTAAAGAGAAAAAAATCAGTCTCATCACATAGCTGAAAGGAACCTGTTTTGCCAGAATATCCTCGGCCAGAAGGAGAAGCTGATTGATAAAAAATATAAAAAAGAAAAACAGAAATGATACAAAAAAAGAGAGAAAGAACTCCCTGGCAATATAGAAATAAAGAGTATTATAGCTTTTAGGGTGCTTCAAAATAGTGTTCATGTATCTTTATGAGTCCCTGACCCTGTGCTGCACATATGAGATATGGCTCAACATAGACCATTGCGTTTATATCAAGCCCGGCCAATCCATCTTCAATCCCAAAGAACCGGGATTGAAGAGTCTCCTTGTCAAAAAGAATAAGTCCCTGCCCCAATGTAGAAAAGCAGTAGTAATGACGTATCTCCACACCATCGGTAATCCACTTTGCCGCTGTCCTTAGGAAGACTATATCATACTCTTCCCCCTTTCTGACAAGCTGAAAGAGACCAGCTCCATAACTGCCGGCAATCATCCTGCCTGAGGAATCACCCAGGACTGACCGAACAGCCGATGTCTGGCGGTTATTTTCAGACAGTGGCATTGGCTGAAAATGACTGTCCAAAATAAAAAGACCATCCAGTTCTGTCCCGGCCAGGAGTTGGCCCATAGAGAGTTCTTTTAAAAAAGTAATATTCCTCAAAGGAGGATTTTGATGGATTACCGATTGACTGTCCATTCTG
>NZ_JAQIBL010000200.1 GCF_027859075.1 Oceanispirochaeta sp.
GACTATCTGGCCTACTCCCTGATGGATACGATCATTGATAATTATATCCATATCATTGAGCGTCTGGGAGAACAGATCGAAGATATCGAAGTTGAAATTCTGGATAACCCCGGTAAGTCTGCTCTGACAAAGATCAACATATATAAAAGAGAATTGAACTACCTGCGCAAGTCGATCCGGCCTGCCAGAGAATTCATTCTGCAGTTGAGCCGACATGAATCGGATCTGATTCATGAAGATACTAGGCCCTATCTCAAAGATCTCCTGGACCTATCCACACAAGCCGTAGAAATCATTGATACCTACAGGGATATGCTGACAGACCACCTTGAAATCTACAATACCCTGGTCAACAACCGGCTCAATGAGATCATGAAGGTACTGACCATATTCTCTGCCGTCTTTATCCCCCTGACCTTCATTGCCGGAATTTACGGAACCAATTTTGAATATCTTCCTGAGTTAAAATTCAGGTATGCCTACTTCATTTTCTGGGGTGTTCTCATTGTTGTAGCAATGACGATGCTTCGTTATTTCAAAAAGAAGAAATGGCTGTAGAAAGAAGTTCTTAACCCCTCCTCTGCAGGACAGCCTCAACCGGGGACAAGATGGTCTGACCGCCTTTTGCCAGGAATCGTTCCCTTGCCAGCAATGAGACATGCAGTTCCACGCAGGCATCTTCATAGCTGATGCCCAGCAGCTGAGAGACAATCCTGCTGCCCCGATCAATCAGTTTCTTATTGGTCGGGTCCAGCTGGATCATCCAGTTCTGTCTGATCCGGCCCATCATCGCCATGGTGCCCGTACTGACTCCGTTAAAAATAAGCTTTACAGCTAAATGCTGCCACAGGGAGATCGGACTTTCGGAGAGGGACAAGGGGACACTGATATCAGCATTGTGCCCGGAGAGGGGTGTCCCGATATGCAGAGTCTTGTGGGAGGGTACAGAATCCTTCAAGTCCGCCAGCTGATCCACAAAAACATGGAGGTAGAGGAATGGGTCCTTCTCCCTGCGGCTGAGATCCTTTTCGTTCCCGATGGAATAACGGCTAATTTCAACAGCATCCAACACGGGGGGATTCTTCCCGGCATATTCCGGGGCATTCATATCCTGATAATCCTGTTTAGTCCAATTCAGTCCGCGGGGACGGCGGCGGAGCATATGAATCCAGGCCTCGTCACTGGGACGTGCCGGGTCCTTGGCAAAAGCCCAGGACACGGGAGATGTTCTGTCGTCGCCAGCCCGGAAGGGAGGAACCATAAAGGTGGGAGAGCGTTCTGAGGTGTCGCTGAAAATATCCAAAAGATAACTTGTGGCCAGGTAGGTCAGGCGCCCTCCCTTCCTGTAAATAGATTCTTCGGCTTCGGCCCATTGAGCCATTCCATCCAGACAGGAGGGGGAGCATAAATCTTTGATCAGAAGGGCAAAGCCATCGGCATATTCCAGAGGGTCCACGCGGATGGAATCTTCCGGTCCAGACACGGCCTTTTGCAGTCCGATCTCCATGGCCGCTCCGATGATCAGCATTTCCATGGTGGTAGCCTGCATCCTTGTAGAGCCCGACAAGGCCATGGAGCCTGTATACAGATCCAGAACAGTCACATCATCCGCATCCAGAACTCGTTTACAGCGATCCAGTTTGGATCTAAGGATGGAGGCAGGATTATTGAAGGCTAGAAAAACGGTACATTGTCTCCTCTGCCCTTCCCTCAGGGTACCCAGAACCGATGATGTTTCCCCTCCTTCCGAGATGGCTATGAGCAGGTCTTTTGCCTGCAGGTGCAGATCCTGAACCTGACGGGCACCGAAAGCTTCATAATCTTCAAAATTTTCTACCGACCGGATCAGTGCCCGATCTCCTCCGGTCATAATACTGCAGGCTAGATCTGCCTTGTTCTGGTTTTCATTTTTTACTGAAACCCGAACTGAATCCCCGGGATTGACACCGTCACGATCTTCCCAGAACTGCCTCCACATCTCTTCAAGCATCATGCTGAGACGCCCGGTGCTGCCGCAGCCTGTAAAGCAGACTCGTCTATTAAACCGGGCCGCCTCTTCAAAGGCGAGGCAAAGATTTTCGAAAGGTTCTGAAAGAAAAATCCGTCGGGCAACAGGAGGAAGATCCCGGTCAACATCGAAAATGAGTTTGAGTCCCTCCTTTGTATCTCTCTGGATCACAGAGCTGAGATTACGGGTATAAGGATGAGACTGCTCTGTGGGCAGAAACCCCAGATGGAACTGGGTTTCATCTTTGATAAAGGCCGCGGCTTTCACCTTGGCCTTCATAATTAAAGTATCATCGGCTGCATATTTGTTGTAATCCGTCATTTCAGGGCTCCTGCGGTCATACCTTTAATAAAATATTTTGACATAAAGAGATAGAGGACCAACATCGGTAAAATTGCAATGGACAGTGAGGCAAACAAAAGATGCCAGCTGATCTGATACTGACCAAAGAAAACACTCATCCCCAGGGGCAGGGTTTTGAGTTTGTTGGTTTGAATAAACACTAGTGGAAAGAAGAAATCATTCCATACAGGAACAGCATTGTAAATGGTCACAAGGGCTATGGATGGAGCGGTCAGGGGCATAATGATATTGTTGTAGATGACCCATTCATTAGCACCGTCAATACGGCCTGAGTCTTCCAGATCATGGGGAATGGTCTTCATAAACCCAGTGAGGATAAACACGGTAGAGGGCATACTCATGGCTGTGAAAATCAGTATGAGAGCGATCTGATTATCCATAAGGTTCAGGTTTTTCATCAGCAGGAACAGAGGGATGACAGCCGCCTTGAGAGGAAGCATGATGCCCGCCAAAAAGGTCAGATAGACCAGAGTAGACAGTTTGTATTCATACCGGGCAATGCCGAAAGCTGCCATTGACCCAAAGAGGATAACAAAACCGATAGAAAGTGTCGTGATATACACACTGTTAAAGAAATAACGGCCGAATCCACCCTCTCCCCAGACCTCCATGTAATTGGAAAACTGCCATGTTTGGGGCAAAGCATAGGGAGTCTTGAATATCTCACGTGTTGTCTTCAGGCTGGAGAGGATCATATTGAAAAGGGGGTAGAAAATCAAAATGGCATAGCTGATCAGCATGATCTGAAAGAGAATGATCAAGGTTTTCTGTAGAACCCCGGCTCCCCTGAATTTCAGTTGTCCTATCACAGTTCCACCTCCTTGCCTTTAAAAGAAAGAATGCTGACAGCAGAGGCCAGGAATGTCATAAGATAGATGACAACCCCGATGGCCGAACCGATTCCAATTTCAGGGATTCCTGAATCCACCCCTCCAAAGGCAGTTCTGTAGAACAGAGTTCCCAGGGTATCTGTTGAAAAATAGGGCCCTCCTTCCAGTCCTGCCATGGTGTAGATCTGCTCAAATACATTCAGGCTTCCGATAAGGGTCAGCACCGTAATGATCATAATAGAAGGCAGAATAAGAGGGATCATGATGCCTGTAAAAAGGCGAATCTCCCCTACTCCGTCCAGGTAGGATGCCTCGACCACTTCCAGAGGAACACTGTTAAATCCAGCATAAAAAACAAGGGTGGGAAATCCAACCCAGCGCCAGATATTGACCGCAATGATACTGGGTGTGGCCAGAGCCTCATCTCCCAACCAGGCTCTTGTGAAAGACTGGAGGCCCAGATCTTTTAAGAGTTTGTTAATGATTCCCATATTGGGATTCATATACAGACTCCAGAGGAATCCCACGGCAACAATAGAAAACAGGACGGGTATAAAAAAGACTCTCTGATAAAAGGCGGCTCCGGCGATCTTTTTATAAAGCAGATAGCCGAAGAGGATGCCCAGTGAATTCTGAATAAACATAGTTGATAGAAACCACTCCACGTTGTTTCCTATGGCATTGAAGAAACGATCCCGGTAGGGATACTGAGTCATGATTTTATTGAAGTTCTCGAGCCCGACAAACTGATCCCGGACAATGCTCTTCCAGGAAAAAAGACTGTTGAACATAGACATGAACAGAGGAGCCACTATAAAAACAGTCACAATCAGGAGCCCCGGAAGAACAAAGAATAATATCCATAGAGACTGATTTTTGGTTTTTTTCATATATTTTCCAGATACACAGACGTTCCTAATGGACAAAGCAGTCACCGGAACATCTGAAAAGAAGTTTAAAATCCCTGCCCTTCCGGGCAGGGTGATTAGTTAAATTGTGGTTTATTGAAAAGGTTTATACCAGGTGGCAACACCTTCCTGTACCTGACGGACCACTTCTGTGCTGTCAATGCTGTCGGCGAGGAACCCCTGCAGGGTGCTCTGGATGAGAGCAGACCCTGTTGGCTGTTCATAACGGAAGCCGACGAGGGTAATGTAGGGGGTAGAGTTTACGTTCAGTTCACCCAGTTTTTTCAAATAGGGATCGGTGAACTTGACTCCGGGGACATCGGATTTCTGTTTCAGGCTGTCCGCAAGGAACTGACCTGCCTGTGTGCTGGCCAGGAAGTTCAGGAAGGCAGTGGCTTCTTCAGGGTTTTCTGTATCGGCATTCATGCCGAAAGAGCCGTCCAGGAAGGCGCTGGCGTAGCGGGTATCGCCGGCTTTGGCAACAGGACCGGCAAAAACATCATAGTCCAGATCAGGATTCTGTGCACTGAAATATCCAGCTTCCCAACTGCCGCCGATGAAGTGCCCGGCCATTTCATTAATAAAAAGCATCTGCATATCTGTATAGGCAATTCCCATAAAGTTTTCAGGCATATAGGGACGAAGCTCCAGAAGCTTCTCGAGGGACGTTCTGTATCGATCATCTGTAAACTTTGCCTTACCCGAGGTGAGTTCTGTAAAGTAATCATTTGCCCCATAAAAATTCGGACAGATAACACCCTGAAGCACTTCCAGAGTCCATCCATCCTTACCACCGTTGGCAAGAGGAGTTATACCGGCTTTTTTCATAACGTCCAGATTGGCTAGGAACTGGGCCCAGGTTTCAGGAACACTCAGTCCCAATTCTTTATAAAGGGCTTTGTTGTAGAAGATGACCAGGGTCTGGCTGGCAAAGGGAACGCCGTAGATTTTTCCATCGGAAATGCTGGTGGCACCTCTCACGGCATTGGGATCGAAGTTCTTCAGAGCTGGGATCTTATCATCCAGGGGCATCAGATAACCAGGCTGTGCGTAGGTTTCCAGTCCGCCGTAGGCCTTCAGATGAATAATATCAGGACCGGATTCACCACTGAGTGCTGCGGAAAGAACCGTATTATATTCGGTGTTCTTATAAGCCGTAAAGTTAACATCAATCCCGGGATTCTTTTCCCTGAACTGTGCGATCAGATCATTGTAGACATCGACGTCTTCGGTTCTCCAGGACCAGAAGTCCAGGGTTACTGTTTCCATCGCCGTCTCAGCTTTCTTTGTGTCCTTGGTCTGAGAAGCTTCCTTGCCTCCACCGGCGAACACTGAGAATACCACGAGCATCATCAGAATACTCATCAGGATTTTCTTTACCATTTCTCCATCCTTTTGTAGGTTTGTTGTTTTTTCTACTAACCAATATAAAAGGAATCTCCTTTCCCTGTCAATGAAAAATGATGAAAGCTATGAAAATCAAGAGTTACCAAGAGGAAAGCAACGCTTGTGTAGGGTTTGTCGTATAGCCGAATGATGCGCCCCGGCTGCAACAGACCAGCCCTGTTCGCTTGTAGCATGAACCAGTAATCCTGAACCCGATGGGTCTCCTTCACCTGAAATATTTCTGATGATCTCTTTTGTCAGATCTTCCAGATAATCGTCCACATCTCCACCCAGGATGATATCATTGGTTCCTGTCACATTGGCAATGAGTGCAAGTGAGCGACCCAGCTTGGTTATAAATTGCTCCGAGGCCGGCTGTGTCGGATTATGAGAGGGCTGCAGCAGATGAGTTATGGCCCGGCCGTTCATGAGTTTGTCATGATTCACAATCCCGATGCCCACCCCGATATCCTTGATAGGATCGGTAGATCTTTTTTCGATAAGCACCAGGATTAAATCCTTCTTCTGCAACCTGTTCGCTTCACCCAGAGCGCAGGCCTGGGCATCGTTAAAGAGCACAATAGGCACATTAAGCACCGTTTTAAGAGGTTCTGCCACAGAGAGAGACTCATGGATTCTAAGAGCATTAGACAGGATGATTTCTTTTTTATCATCATCCACAACTCCACTGACACCAAGCCCAACTGCCGTCAATCCAGCCTCCATAGGATATTTATGATCCAGATATTTTCTGAATCGAGCCAGTTCCACCGCAAGGCTGTCTATGGCACCCGGGCCATAAGAGGAAATAGTTATTTCTTTTTCATCCAGTAGACTGCCGTTCAGGTCGCCCGCATAGAGTCTGATAGACGGCACTGTCAGTTCAACACCGATGGCATAGGCATACCCTCCCCGGATACGGAGCAGAACCGCGGGACGCCCCCCCCGGGGAGAGGAGGATGTGTCTCGGCTTTCTTCAATCAGACGGGAATCAATCATCCAATCGACCAGGCTACCCACAGTGGAGCGGTCCAGTCTCAGCTCCCGGGCCAGATCTGCCCGGCTTCTGCCTGGATTTCTCCATAAAGTTTCGAGTACTCTGAGAATATTGTCACGTTTGAGTCTGTTCTTAACTGCCAATTTGTTGATTCTCCTACAAACTAGAATACAACAAGGGATGAAGAAAGGTCAAATGGTCTTATTCCTCTATTGAAGCAGAATTTGATTCGGATATTAATTTGAACTCATCAGAGATTTGAATTAAAGCTTCCACTATAATAGGATCAAATTTATTCCCCGACTCCTCCAGAATGACACTCATGGCTTTTTCATGGGAGAAGGCATTCTTGTAAGGACGGGTTGTTGTCAGGGCGTCATATACGTCTGCTATAGCCATAATTCTGGCAGACAAAGGTATTTCCTTCTGCACCAGGCCATTGGGATAACCTGAGCCATCCCAATTTTCATGATGAGATAATACAATCTGATAACCAATTTCAAAAAAAGATTGGAAGTCCAATGACTCAATCGCCACTTTGAGCACTTCTGCTCCCAGTTTCGGGTGAGATTTAATGATTTCAAACTCTTCGGCAGTCAGTTTCCCCGGTTTCTGTAGGATATGATCGGGGATGCCGACCTTACCAATATCATGAAGAGGAGCGGACCGTACCAAATCCTCAATATATTCTTTGGTGATGTATGATTTATATTCCAGATTTGTTTTTAAGGCACTGCACAGAGCTTTACAGTATAGGCTCGTACGTTGAATATGAGCCCCTGTATTGTTATCTCTCAACTCTGCCAGACGAGACATGGTATGAATCGTCAAAGACTGGCTTTGGTCTAATCGTTCCAGGGATTTTCTTTGATTTGTATATCCTCTAAAAAAGAGATAAAACAAGCTTACAAAAAATACCAGCCCCGACAATAGAATCAGACTAACGATGGAATTCCTGTTTTTCACCAGGTTGGCTCCAAATTTCGGCTCCTGGTCTGAAACTTCAACAATCCCCATCATCTCTCCATTAATAAAAAGAGGGATGTAATAGTGGATGATGAAATCCGGCTTTGTCGATTTTATTTGATATGTAATAGGATTCTTTATCAGCAATGTCCTTATTGTATCGATAGAAACAGGATCTTGATTTTCCTGATGAGCGCCGTAATGCCAGATAATTTCATTTGAATTATTAAATATTCTGAGTTGCACCACCGCAGGGTATTGGAGAAGATCATTCTGAAAATGTGCCCATTCATTATCAGGATGAGCTTCGCTTTCATGAGCTTCAAGATCAGAAGGATGACCGTCCTGGATTTTCTCTTTCGTTCCAGATTTAATGCTGAAGAAAGGCAGAATTTCTGAATAATTATTGGGAATAGCTTTTATATAAGCCTGATAAAAATAGGAATGAGATAAAATCATATGATTCTTCATTTGCTTCACCAGAACGGTACTCAGTACTATGGCTATAAGAGTTGTCATGGTTAAGGAGAGAATGAAGTAATGAAATAGGAAATTGTCTTTAATTCTTTGTTTCTTCAATAAATCCCCGAACTTAAGTCTACATCAAAAACCATGGTTAAACACTCTTATTTATTATCCAACTCAATAAATGAGAGTAGATCTTTTCTGAATATTATTTATCAATGAGCATCCATATAATTTCACAGGGTTCCTCTCCGTCGTTAAAGGAGTAATGCTTTTCACCCGCCGGTATAAACATGGCACTTCCCGGGCCGCTTCTATACTCAATATCATTGATAACACAGACAGCCGTCCCTTTGATGATATAGGAGTATTCATCCTGAGCATGCACACCATAGCCTTCTTTGGGAGTTCGATCTCCCGGGTTAAAGACGATATGACCGAATTGAACTTTATCATTTGTTTCTTTTGATCTATCAAAGAATATGGTCATCAAACCTTTTTTGCCTTCTTCATCGATCAGAGGAGACAGTTGCTTTTCTAACATTGTAAATATCCTTATGTATTGAACTCTTTTCTCAGTTTTGGATCCAGCAGGTCTCTCACACCGTCTCCGATAAAGTTGGCACCCACTGCCATAGTTAAAATTCCGAGACCCGGGAAAGTACAAATCCACCAGGAATTGAAATTCATCATTCCTGCAGAAATCATAGCTCCCCACTCCGGATCAGGAGGAGGTGTTCCCAAGCCGAGAAAACTTAAGGTGGAGAAAAAAAGAATCTGATTCCCGATATCAAGGGTCGCAATTATTAAAATTGATCCCAGGGCATTGGGCAGTATCTGGTGAGTCAGGATTCTAATATTGGAGGAGCCGATAGCCCTTGCCGATTCAATATAATCATTCTCTTTGATGATAAGAACAACACTGCGCATGATTCTGGCATAGGTCGGCCAGGCCACGATCACCAGAGCAAAAAGAGTGTTGTACAGGCTTGAGCCCAGCACCGCTCCGATGGTCATCGCCAGGATCAGGGCGGGAAAAGCCAGAACCATCTCGGCAAAGCGCATCATGATATCATCGACCACTCCACCCACATAACCGGCGATACCGCCGTATATACTGCCGATAATGGCAGCCAGAATCACCGTAATCAGTCCGGCAAAAATGGACATCTTCGATCCCACGATGACCCGGCTGAAAACATCCCGTCCCAGGGTGTCCGTCCCGAACCAGTGGGATTCTCCCGGGGCCTGAAGTCTATTTTCAATATCCTGAGTCAAAGGGTCCTGAGGTGTGATCTGATGGGCAAAAAGGGCTATAAATATCCAGAAGGTACAGATCGTGATTCCCAGGGCAAAAAACAGATTGGTGCGATATAAATTTAAAAATTTTCTCATCTATGAACCCTTACTCTTGGATCAATAACTCCATATAAAATATCAATTACTATATTAATGATGGCATAATTAACAGCAATAAGGAGCGAAACTCCTACGATGGCAGGAAAATCAAGTGCCAGAACTGATTGATAGGCAAACTGACCGACACCGGGCCAGGAAAAGATCTTTTCAACTACCACCATTCCTCCTAAGAGGTTACCAAAGCCGACACCGATCACGGTTAAGACAGGAATGGCCGCATTCCCGAAGGCATGAATGAACATGATACGTCCTTTCCCCATACCCTTTGCCCTGGCAGTCCGGATATAGTCTGTCGACAGGGTTTCCAGCAGGCTGGATCTGGTATTCCGTGTTATCAGGCCCATGGTAAAAGAACCCAACACGATGGAGGGCAGCACGAGATGTTGGAGAGCATCTTTAACAGCATTCATATTCCCGGTCAACAAGCCGTCCAGGACATACATTCCTGTAATGTGCAGGGGATTGGGAATGCGGACACCCAATCGGCCGATTCCCGGTGCCCAGCCCAGTCTGGAATAAAAGATATAAAGCATGATGATGGCAAACCAGAAACTGGGAATAGAAACCCCGGTCACAGAGATGGCTCTGACCGTTTGATCTATCAGGCTGTTCCTCTTTGTCGCCGAAATCACCCCGAAGAGGATTCCGAAAACAGAGGCAAAGAGAATGGAGAAAAAAGCAAGCTCCATGGTGGCGGGGTAACTTCTTTTGAGTTCATCCATCACGGGATTACCCGTTCTGATAGAGACACCCAGGTCCAGGTGCATCAGGTTTTGAATATAGTGGTAATATTGAACAATGAGAGAATCATCGAGACCCCATTTGGCTTTAAAGGCATCTACAATTTCCGGATTTGAGAGACTCCGCGGACTTAAATACGCTGAGACTGCATCTCCGGGGACCATCTTTGATATAAAAAAGACACAGCTTGCTACACCAAACAGCAATAAGATTAAATATAAAAATCTTTTTACAATAAATTTTAATGTACTCAACTTAATTCCTTAGTGAAAAGACCCGGAGGCCATCGGAATGACCTCCGGGTCGATTAACATATTATTTTGTAACTGCCGCCAGATCTAAGCGGTAGAGGTTTGAATAATTGACACCTTTCAGGGCAGAAGAAGCAGCAATATATTTGGGATACTGAGCATAAACAATGAAGGGGGAATCTGCACCTGTTTCGGTAACAACATCCTTGATCATCTTTGTGCGGGTTTTAAGATCAGCTTCGGCAACGATTTTATCATACATTCCGGCCAGATCCGGATTCATGTCGCCAGTCCATCCGGCTCTGAGACCGACATACTGTCCCGGAAGGAAGGCAAGCTGTGTGTTGGGGTCATAATAGTCGGGTCCCCAGTACATGGCTGTGAATCCTACAGTCCCCTCACGGTATGCATCACCAAATCCACCACCCCAGGTATCCTGAACGATATTGATTGAGATTCCAATTTTTTCCAGGTCTGATTTAATTTTTTCTGCAATCAGTGTCAGCGGGATGCCTTCGGGAGCCAGATCACAAACGGTGAAATCGATAGAGAATCCATCGGGATAAGCTGATTTTGACAGAAAGTCTTTTGCTTTTTTCAGATTATTCTGTGTCGATGTATTGATGGGGTCCTTGGAACCCATAAACCCGACCTGAATAAAAGATTCTGGTGTGACAGTTCCGGCACCAATCAAAGTTTGGAGTCCCTGATAGTCAACAGCATAGCGTATGGCCTTCTGAACGTTTGCATCAGAGACCTGCTTTCCAATAGCGGGATTGTTATTCATCATCAGAAAACCCATTGTCATGGTAGATCCCGATATAACCTGCACATCACTGCCGTCCAGCTGTGAAAGCTGATCAGAACTGAGGTTGAAAGCGATATCGATGTCTCCGCCTTTTACGGCCAGAAGTTGGGCATTCTCATCGGGCATGTCCTGAATAATGATTGTTTTAAACTCTGGAAGGTCTCCCCAGTAATTCTCATTCCGGACAAGAATGAGTTTGTCATCAGCTGTAAAGCTCTGAAGAATATAAGGACCAGATCCGGCGGACTGGTGATCCAGGTATGTCTGAGCCTTATCGGCGGTCGGTGCAGAACTGTCGGAAACTCCCCCCTGGGCCATGATGACGACACTGTCCAGGACAGCGAAGGCTGTAGAAGTGGTTTTTGAAACAAAGGCACTGTCAGCTTTTGCGATGGTAATAGAGACTGTGTAATCATCAACAACATCCACAGAAACAATACCGTCCATTAATGCAGAGGCATTTGACTGAAGGTTCAGGGCTCTGTCAAAACTGAACTTCACGTCCTTGGCCATAACAGGGTTTCCACTGGTAAATTTTGCATCCTGGCGCAGTGTAAATGTGTACACAAGTCCGCTGTCTGATACTTTATAACTCTTGGCAAGCTGAGGAACAGGAGCATCGGACGAGGGGATAACTTGAAAAAGATTATCATAGACCACACCAATGACCATAGGAGCATAAAGCTCATAAGCATAGCCGGGGTCAAATGTGAAATAATCCGGTTCAATCGCGATTACAAGAGGAGCATTCTCATCTGCAGCGGGGGCAGATGAATCTGATTGGCCGGCACTGCTGACGGAAGCAATACTGAAAGCCAGCATAACAAGAAACAAAAGTAAGGTTTTCTTTTTCATTTTTTTCTCCTGGTACATAAAATTTATTCTCTATAAAAAATATAAAAAACTACTGATGGACTAATAGGTGACAGGCTGCAAAATGATTTTCCTCAAGCTCCGACATCTCAGGTTCAATCTCTCTGCATTTGTCAAAAACCTCTGGACAACGTGTGCAGAATTTACAGCCTTTCGGAGCATCCGCGGGATTCGGAATATCCCCCTTCAGCTCAATCCGGGGCCCCTTTTTATGGGCATGTACCTGGGGAATGGCCGAGAGTAAAGCCTTCGTATAAGGGTGCCCGGGATTCTCATATAATTGAGCATAACTGGCTGCTTCAAGGATTTTACCCAGATACATGACGATGACCCGGTCACTCACCTGATACACCACATTCATATTATGAGAAATAAACAAATAAGTCAGATTATATTTTTTCTGCAGACTCTGAAGAAGGTTGATGACCTGTGCCTGCACTGACACATCCAGAGCCGAAACGGCTTCATCACAGACAATAAATTCAGGGTCCAGAGAGAGAGCCCGGGCAATACCGACTCTCTGTTTCTGTCCACCCGACAGCTCATGGGGATAGCGTGATCGATGGTAATCCGGGAGTCCTACATCCATGAGTAATTGGGTGACTCTCTGAACTCTTTTTTCATGATCATACATTTTATGCACAATCATCGGTTCCAGGATGATAGACTCAATGGTCTTTCGAGGGTTCAGGGAAGCAGAAGGGTCCTGAAAAATGATCTGCATCTTCTTCCGCTGGGCTTTCATCTGAGTATGAGAAAGTTCGAAGAGACCTTCTCCCCTGTACAAAACCTCTCCGGATGTGGAGGGATGAAGATTCAGAATTGAGCGTCCTAAAGTACTCTTTCCGCAGCCGCTCTCTCCTACAAGGCCCAGAGTTTCTCCTTCTAAAATATCAAAAGACACCTTATCCACGGCTTTAAGGAATTTATGACCCAGGGTTCCATCTTTAACCTTAAAATGCTTTTCCAGGTTCTGGACTTGAATTAATACTTTACTCATGGTCTTCCTCATAGAGCCAGCATCGAACGAAATGATTATCAGCGATTGTCATCATCGGAGGATTACACTCGCTGCATTTTTCCATAGAAGTAGTGCAGCGCGGTTGAAAGAAACAGCCCTTCTGTGTTTCCGTTGGATCAGAAACCAATCCGGGAATCTCTTTCAAGGCCTTTCTCTCTTTTGTAATTTCCGGTATAGAATCAATTAAGCCACTCGTGTAGGGATGCAGAGGCTTGCTGAAAATCTCATCCGTGGGTGCCAGCTCAACACTCTGCCCCGCATACATCACCATAATACGGTCAGCAACTTCAGAAACAACACCCAGATCATGGGTGATCATGATGATGGAGGTGTTCTTCTCTTTTCTTAATTTTTTCATCAGGTCCAGAATCTGAGCCTGTATGGTCACATCTAAAGCCGTTGTGGGTTCATCGGCAATCAGGATTTTCGGTTCACAGGCTAATGCCATGGCGATCATGACCCGCTGACGCATGCCCCCGGAGAGCTCATGAGGATATCGGGAAATACCCTTTTCCGGATTTGGAATTCCCACACTGTCCAGCAGGCTGACAGCCTCATGGATTGCCTCTTTTTTGCTCAGTCCCCGGTGAAGCCTGAGAGATTCTGAGATCTGATATCCGCAGTTTAAAATGGGATTAAGAGAAGTCATGGGTTCCTGAAAAATCATTGAGATGTCATCACCTCTCAGAGTTCTCAACTCCCTTTCATTCATTTTGAGGAGATCTTGACTATTATAAAAGATTTCACCCTCCGAGATTTGGCCTGGGGGGTTGGGAATGAGTCCCATAATGGCAAGGGATGTGACACTCTTACCGCTGCCGCTTTCACCGACTATTCCAAGAGTCTCTTTTTCATTCAGATGAAAATCAAGACCTCTGACAGCGTTGACAAGACCCTCTTGTGATTTGAATGTGACAGTTAGATTCTTAACTTCTAGTAATGGTTTCTGGATTGACATATTTATACACCGTATGCTATATAAATACGCATTTTATGAAATTTTATTCAATTTAATACGTATATAAATAATAATATTTTAAAAACCATTATATATAGGAAATCCAAAGTATTCTATAAAAATCTGCGAGTTACTTAAAATAAATGGATTCATGATTGTATTTAAAAGTATACTTTTATTTTTTATCTACGTTTCTCTTTGATCCAGGGCAGTTCTGACTTTCAAGACCATTTCCCTTAGGAAAAGAGGTTTCATCACGAAGTTTTTAATGCCTTCAGCCTCCCCTGGGATAACCGCTCACAGAATCCTGTACAGATCAATACAGGAAAGTCAGGCCGAAGCAGATGAATATGCTCAACAAGGACATCTCCAGTCATACCCGGCATAGTCACATCCGTGATAAGGAGATCAAAACGATCTGGTGATGAGCTAAAGAACTTCAATGCCTCAGAACTGTCTGTTGTGGCCGTAACTTGATATCCCAGAAAGCCCAGAATCTCTTTGGCAAGATCCATTTGAAAAGGTTCATCATCAACAAAAAGGATTCTCTCACTGCCGCCCTAAAGAGTTTCAGTTTCATTCTCACCCTTGTCATAGGGTCCGTGAGAGCATACAGGTAATATGACATTGAAGGTCGTTCCCGTTCCTTCTGAAGAATAAACATGAATAGAACCTGACATTTCTGCAATAATGCCATGAACGACAGAGAGTCCCATCCCTGTGCCTTCTCCCGTTTTTCTTGTCGTATAAAAAGGTTCGAATATCCTGGAACGGACCTCTTCTGTCATTCCGCATCCAGTATCACTGACCATTAATTGTGCATACATGCCGGAAGGGAGATATGAATCGGAAAGGGAAGGTTCATCAATTATGCACTCTTTCAGCACAAGATCCAGGGTTCCTCCTTTCTCTTTCATCGCCAGACCGGCATTTGTACATAAATTCATGATAATCTGCTGAAGTTGAACCGGGTCACCAAATACACAGATCTCAGTGCTGAGATCCATATGGATCGTTATGGAAGAAGGAAGAGAGGCGTATAAAAGGTTTATTGTTTCCTGAATTATATCGTTTAAAATGACGGGCTGTTTTTGAATTTTGGATTGCTGGCTGAATGCCAGGATCTGCTTGATCAGTTGACGGGCCCGTCTCCCGGCAGCAAGGATTTGTTCGAAATAAAAGTGTACCTTTCCATCGGGTTCTGATTCCAGCAGACCGATGTCTGCGTATCCGAGAACAGCACTCAATATATTGTTGAAATCATGTGAGATACCGCCGGCAAGAGTACCAAGAGCCTGCATTTTTTGAGACTGTCTGATGCCCTCTTCCATCTTTTTCTGATCGGTCATATCCCGTATGGCGGCAACCCTCGCTTTTTGTCCCTGAGACTCAATGACTCTCACCCGTACTTCAACAGGGAATTGACTTCCATCCTTTTTAACTCCCATGGCTTCATAGGGTTCAAGATTACCAGCATTAATCCGGTCAATCACTTTTTGACTTGACTCCCGGGTAAAAATTCGATCGATAAATTGCTGTCCCTGGATTTCGTCCCGATTATAGCCGAATAAGTTGAGGAACATATCATTAAACTGAAGAGCTACACCGCGGTTATGAATGAGAATACCCTCCCAGGAGGCTTCTGTTAATTCACGGAGGGTATTTTCAGCCCTCTTTTTTCTGTAGATGTTAACGATCAGGGCAATGACAACCACCAGAAGTAATATTAGGATTGACATTAAAATCCAGAATTCCCAGAAGTACTCCCTATAAACGGAATAAGGCCGATTGATGACCCTGCTATGGGGAGGCAGAGATTTCAAAGGGATGGAAAATCGTTCCAACTCGGGGTAGTTGAAAATTTTTTCTGTGAGTCCTGCTTTCACGGGAGGAATCTCCCATGGGAATTCACCCTGCAAGATTCTTAAACCCATGCCGGCCATGGCCTCTCCGGTCATAAAACCGCTGAGAACATCCCCACCCATAACTCCCCGGGTGATATTGAAATCGGTCAGGCAGTACAGTGGAACCTTGCTGACCGAGGAGATGGCCTCCCCCGTTTTCTCATAGGTGAAAAACAGGCCGTTCCTATCAGAATAATAGACTCCCAGGAGTATAATTGTTTGATCCGAAAGAGAGGCGATCTCCTTCTGAAGCTCTTCCATACTCAGATCTTCTGAATATCTAATCTTCAGCTGGTTTTCCAGAGATGACAGCTCTGATTCGATGTCCCGCTGCCAGGCCCGTCCGGTTTTTAGAAAATCATTGATGATATAAACTTCACGGGTATCCGGATGCAAAAGGAGTGCCGTCTCCACCGTCGTCCGGGCGGAGAATGTTTCGGCAATACCCGTGATCTCCTTATGATCCGTGATCATGGAATCTTCAAAATCGTTGACTCCGCAAAAAACGATGGGCACTCCCGGATAGAGACGATTGTGCTGTTCCCGTAAGAAATCGAAAGCATTGTTATCTGAACAGAAAATGAGAGAGAAATGGTTGTCCCGGTACTTCAATTCAATAAAATCTGAAAAGGCCTGAACATACTCTTCTGACTGAAATTCCTTGGTATCCATATTTTCAAGATGGAGGATAATGTTGTTCTGATCGGGAGTCAAAACCTCTTCCACACCACGCAGGATTTCCCGATACCAGTTCATTCGGGAGTTATAAGAATTTAAAAAGAGGATATGAATGGGATCATCCGTGAATTGAGCCATCAAAGGCATTGCGAAAATTATTAAATATGAATAAAACAGCAGGATTTTTCGTCTGTTCATGCACTGAGTATACCATAGGATATAATTTCCAAAAACATCAGTTAATGGGTCTCATTTGTCCTGGGAAACCTGTGCTGAAGACCCCCGGATCGCGGGCAATACTATTCACTAACATTTTATACTATAGTATAATTATATTATATATTTCTGGATCAATAGAGATAAGAGATGTAGAAGGCAGCGGATAAAATGAAAATATTTAAAATCAGTATGAAACAAAGATGGATGAACTACCTCAACAGATGAACAAAGGTGAACCAGAATCTATATGGATCACAGCGTCTGGACTGTTGTGATCTGGATAAAAAGAAAAAGAGTTAAGCCCTGGGTTTTTACAATTTCATAATATAATCCGAACCCTGAAAAACTATATCATCGCTTTGCATAATAGGGAGAGAAATGGACACAGTGACTCCCTGACTTTGATTATTAAAGATGGAAAATGCAGCCCTATTTCCAAAGTATAACATCAAACGCTCACTCACATTTTTAATACCGATGCGGTTGTGCATTTTCTTTCTGTCAAACATGTTTATATGATGGTTTATTAAATCTCCCTTCTGCAATCCCTTCCCATTATCCTTCACTGAGATTTCAATGATATCATTCCTGATGCTTGCTTTTATCTTAATAATTCCGGGATAATCAATATTATCCAAAGCATGAAAAATTGCATTTTCGACTAAAGGCTGCAAGATAAATTTAAGAATATAGAGATGATTCGTCCTCTCTTCAATATCATAAATGACCTCAAAGGCATCGCCAAATCGGAACTTCTGAATTTCAACATAGTTTTTTATACAGTCAATTTCATCCGCAAGAGGAACCAGTTTGCTCTTATTCGACATATTGAATTTTAATAAGTTGATCAGAGAGGAAACCATATCACTGATATTTTCAACATTTTGAAAGACTGCCAGCCATTTGATCGAATCCAATGTGTTGTAGAGAAAATGAGGATTGATCTGTGACTCAAGAATCTGGAATTCGAGGTCTGATTTCATTTTCTGTTCTACCAGAGTTTTTTTCATTAATCGGGATATTCGATCAACCATATGATTAAAAGAGACAGCTAATTGACCAATCTCATCGGGTCCTTCTCCGCTGGCACGGATTTTTAGGTCCCCTTTTTCAATTGTGAGTATGGTATCATGAAGCTTAATAATAGGATTTGTTATGGAA
>NZ_JAQIBL010000201.1 GCF_027859075.1 Oceanispirochaeta sp.
GCACATAAATGACAAAAGGGAACCCGACCGGGTTCCCTCGCACAATTAAAGATTTTAATCAGACATTAAACTTGAAGAACATCACATCCCCGTCTTTGACTAGATACTCTTTACCTTCCATTCTCATCTTTCCTGCTGCCTTGATCGCCGACTCACTGCCTGCCGAAAACAGATCTTCACAGTTGTAAACATCGGCTTTAATAAATCCCTTTTCAAAATCTGTATGAATCACACCAGCCGTCTGGGGAGCCCTCATCCCTTCCCGGAAAGTCCAGGCCTTGTTCTCGACTCCACCAACCGTAAAAAAGGTCCGGAGTCCCAAGGCCTTGTAAGTGGTTTTGATTAAACGGCTCAGTCCGGATTCTTCCAGACCCGCCTCCTCCAGAAAAACAGCCCGTTCTTCAGGATCATCAAGGGCGGCGATATCCGCTTCCAGCTTGCCGCAGATCACAACCATATCGGTTTTTTCCTGGTCGGCTATTTTTCTCACCTGAACCACAAAGTCCGACTCTTTTCCGATACTCTCTTCATCCACATTGCAGAGATAAATTTGCTTTTTCATGGTGATCAGCTGCAGTTCCTGAGCCAGAATCCGCTCATCATCGGACATGTCCATTCCCCGGGCCGGCAGGCCTTCTCCCAATTGAGTCTGAAGTCTTTCAAGCAAGGGTTTCAAGGCCATCGCCTTTTCTCTGGCAGATTTATCACTGCCTCTGGTAAAACGTTCATTCTTTGAAATCCGGTTTTCAATGCTGCTTAGATCCGCCAGGGCCAGCTCTATATTGATGACTTCAATATCATCTGTTGGATTAATCCTGTTTTCCACATGAACGATATCTTCATTCTCAAAACAGCGGACCACATGGACAATCATGCCGACTTCACGGATGTTGGCCAGAAATTTATTCCCCAGTCCTTCCCCTTTCGAGGCACCCTTGACCAGTCCGGCAATATCTACAAATTCCACCACTGCGGGAATCACCTTATCTGCCGGGATCATATCTGCAATCCGATCCAGTCTGGCATCGGGAACACTGACAATCCCTATATTGGGATCAATGGTACAAAATGGATAATTCGCCGCGTCAGCAGGGGCGGCTGTAAGGGCGGAAAATATGGTGGACTTTCCTACATTGGGAAGTCCGACAATACCGCAATTCAAACTCATATTCACTCCAGTAAATTGTGACTGTATCCACAGTCATAGTCTTTAATTTATTTTTTTAAACGGGAAGATTCCTTGAAGCTGGGGCATTGCTTCCCTGTCGCTTTTTTTACTTCAACAGCAGGGATCTGTCTGGACTTAATTCCAAAGACCCGACACCCCCGGGGGAAGGCGGGATCCCAGGTCACAAAAAAATATGCACACTTCAGACAATCAGGGCCTCTTCGTATACTCACAGGCAGAATCAGTCCTCTTTGAGATAATACTGCATGAGCTGTAGGAAATAATAGATCTTCTTATAGATTTCAGCCATTTCTTCCAGAATAGGCAATTCGCTCATCATCTCGATCTCTTTCCAGTTTACAACAAGCTCATGCTTGGGTGCCTTATAGTCATCGATGCAGCGCTTCAGGTTTTTACCTATGGCAAACAGATTCTGTACAGATTCATTGAGGATGCTCAATGCTTCAGAATTGATACCCTTTAGAACATTCCTCATGGCATCCAGAGCATTCCGGTCTCGATCGGCGGCTTTCGCAAGGCGCTTCAGCTTTCCTCCCAGGTCTGTTTCTTCCGTCAGTTTGTTGTCAAACTGAAGGAGGTCGTCCGACAGGGTCATCAGCTGATGGTAGGATTCGGAAAACTGCTGGGAAGCGAGACTAGTCGTCCATTTTCCAGTTATCAGGAGTTTGTCCACAACCTGCCGGATCGGTCCTTTATAATAATCAAGGTAAAAAGCTTTCAGGAAGTTCAGAGGCTCGACATACAAATATCCCACATCGATGCGCTTGGAAAAAGCCATATTACTTTTTTCCGTATAGTACTTCAGCCTGACAACAGAGGTCGTGCCGAAGACGGCCATCAGCAGAGTATCTCTCTGACTCTTCTTTCGTTCACCCACAATGGACATGAGGGCATTTTCTGCAGAATTTTTAATACCGCTCAGATAATCTTCCACAATTTCAAATGTATTGAATTCGCTTATAACCTTATAAGAAGGATTTTCTTCCAGATGCACAATCACAAGCTTGAGGATCTTTGTCTTTCTGAATTCTTTTACGATCTGTAAGACCTTTTTCCAGCCGTCCCTGGATATAACATCAATACTCCTGTACTGTGACAATAAATCCAGAATGGTATCCCATTCGGCATCAACATCAATCAAGGGGAGCAAGGCGTCAAAGTCTTTAAGGTCATCAATGATGTATTCGCCATTTATACTCTCAAATCTGGGGTTGTATCCATAATCCCTTTCAGGAAGATGAGAATCGAATTTTTTAAGTAAAAAGAAATAGTCAAAACGAATAAACTCCTGCATTACCATGAGAGAGCTGTAAAGGTCATTAATCTTCTTAGCCAGAGGCATGTCAAAGAAGGTGTATATCTCGATGAGTTCAGTCTTGATCTGATCCCTCAATGACTTCAGATTCTTGTTGTCTTTACATCGCTTACGAATGTTGTCTTCACTCAGACTGTCCAGGACTTCCAACTGCTTTTCAGTAAGAAAGTTTTCTACAATGATGGATCTGATGGCTCCCGAATCCTGGAGGGATTCCAACAGGATCTGGGCAGGGCCTATTTCCTTATAGATGTCATAAAATAACTTTGCCAGGGCTGGTTCTGCCGTATTCCCTTTGACCTTACAATCCCGGCTTCTCTTCTTAAGATCCTTTTTGATCTCTTTGAGATATCGTTTCTTATCCCTATCGGCATCTCCGATACTGACAAAAATATTGAGAATCTTTTCTATTAAACTCATTGTAGCATCTTTCCCGAAAACCCCGGTTGCATGATTTTGACCATCCCCTTAATTTAGGGTAAATTAAACCTGCTGTCAACGGAGAAATATTTTGAAAAGAGGAGCAGAGACTGAAGTATAAATCATTTATAAGGGAACTAAAAAACCAGGGATTTACAGATCAGGTTCTGATTCCACAGGGAGAGTTAAAAGAACAGGTGCTGCATGAAGCCGGCATGCCCCCACAAAGCAGCATTATTAGCGCCTTCTTCCCCTTTTTCAGATCCACCCAAGAGAAAATAAAGACGATTGCCCCCTTTGCCCTGAGGAACCATTACAAAGAGATGATACTCCGAATGAAAGTCGTCCTGAAATCGGCGGGTCCCCCCTTTTCCAGTCTCACAAGAAAAGAGATCCGCCTCTTCTCAAACTCAAGATTCCCTGAAAAACAGATGGCCGCCCTGGGAGGACTGGGATTCATTGGAAGAAATACCCTTCTGATTAATAAGAAATATGGAAGCCGGGGACTCCTGGCGGGGATGATCATCCCCCTGAATCTAATGGGGCTCCAAGACGAAGAGTTTTCAGAAAGAAACAGTGAAATGCCCCAGTGCGGGAGCTGCCGACTCTGTGAGGAGGCTTGTCCCGGTGGAGCCCTTAAGAATCACCAGCTGAGCAGAATCGACTGCCTCCAACACTGGACGAGCAGTGACGGTCCTGTTCCGGAAAAACTAAAAAATGTTTGGGGACAAAGAATGTACGGATGTACCATCTGTCAGGATGTCTGTCCCTGGAACAGATCTGTTCCCGAAGGAACGAGGATTTCAACAGGCCTTATCGATCCCATACCAAACCTGAAATTCTACCTGAGTCATTCAGAAAAAGAGATAAAAGAAAGTTTTAGAGGCACAGCCCTGGGAATGAGCTGGTTTAAAAGCAGTCATATGATAAGGAATGCCCTCCTCAGTGCCGGATCATCCGGCCTGGAGGGAAGAATTGATTTAATTGAAGCATTCACCGATTCTGATGACCCGGCGATCAGAGACGCCGCGCTCTGGGTTCTGGACAGACTCAGGCAAGACCGGGAACCGTAGAAGTCAGTAACTGACCCACCTTGTCCAGTGCCTCCATCCGCGTATACACAGGACTCTTCAAGCTATGGGATTTTATATCCAGACGGACAACCTTGAGGTACAATTCATTCAAACGGTCAGCCAGAATATTCAGATTGGCTTTAAGATTATCTGCAGCCATTTCTGCAAGAATTTTTTCAGAAGAGGACGCATCCCTTAGAAAACTGCTTCTTTTCAATCCAGGGATAACTTCCTGCCTTGCCTTATAGATAAAGACCGCCATGGAATAAACACCAAGATAGAGTTCTTCGAATTTATACCCTTGATTCTTGTACATATCAAGCTTATCTGTGAGATTTTCAATAGCACTCCGCTGATCGTAAGGCATATCCAGAGACAGAAGTGCCGATCGGATAAAGGTATTACTCATATTGCTCTTATAGTGCTTTCGAACCTCATCAAGCATATCAAAAATATCATAATCAAATACGGGCACAATCATCCTCCAGACAACATTTTTATTTTACCCGAGAAAATCAAAAAGCTCAAACCCCAAATGGATGATAAAGTTTGCCCTGACGGGTTCCCCTTCGTTCAAGTTCAGCGGACACAAGATTATAGGTGGAAGATTTATTCAGAAAAACCCCGGGAACCCTGTGACGAAGACGTGGAGTATCTGTGGTCATTCTCATAATGATGGTTTCTTCGGGTATCCGTTCCAGGGCATCAACCAGATAGAGCACATGCCGCCGGCTATCCGGAAAGGACAATTCTCCTGCCTCATACTCGCCGTACAGGGGAGATCCACTGGGGATATGGAGGTTGTGGAATTTAATTCCTTCCGGTTTTAAAGCAGCCAGATAATCCACACTTTCCATGATAAGGCTATGGTCTTCACCGGGTAAACCGAAAATAAGGTGAACCGCTATTTTGACTCCCGCTTCTCTCAGGAGATTAAAAGCTTTTTCAAACTGATCCCGGGTATGCCCTCTGTTAATCCGAATCAGAGTATCCTCCTGAGCCGATTGCAAACCCAATTCGACCCAGACATTAAAATCCTTTCTCACATAAGACCCTAAAAGCCGGGCAATTTCCTTGTCAATGCAGTCCGGCCTTGTCGAAACCACCAACTCAATAAAATTTCCGAGAGAAAGGCCGTGATCATAGATCTTTTTCAACTCAGAGACGGAACCCCAGGTGCTGGAGTAAGCCTGAAAATAAAGGATATAGGTTTCAGCTTTATACCGCTTTTTCAGGACAGCAATAGACTTTCTGACCTGTTCTTCCAGGGCCTGTGTTTCTTCACCAAGATAGGCGGAACGTACACCAAAGACGTCACAATAGGCGCAACCGGGAGAATCCCTATCCACTCCCCGGTTTGGACAGGAAAATCCTCCGTCCACACCGACGCGGTAAACTGTTTCTCCATACTTATCTCTGAGGTATTGACTGTACTGCTTGAATAACACCAGACCATTATTACCTTCTCCTTTCTATATTGACAACCCGAAGGGACTTGCCTAAAGTCATGAACATGATTCGAAAGTTGAAAAAAATATATCCTGCCCTCCTGTTTCTGCTCATTTCGGGTTGCTCTCAGGTAGATAGAAGCTTGACGATTTACTCAGACTCCAGCGAAGTTGCCGAACTCGTTAATCTATTCAACCAAACCCAGTCTCTCTATGAGGCGTCCTTTATCTACAAACCATCAGGAAATAAGGAAATGATCAATCCTGGACAGAATGATATCATCTTTGAAAACGGCCTTCATGGTTACATGGAAAAAATGAAGAGTCTCGATGATATGAGAGAAAATATATTTGTCAAATCGATCTATCCTGAAATTTTGAAAACCGGAATTTTAGAAACTTCTTTGAAATTGATCCCTCTTTCGCTGGATATTCCCGTAGTACTGTCTAAAGAGAAGCAGAATGGAAAAAAATTCATAACATGGAAAGATCTCACCCTTGAATCTAAGGAATTCAACATTCTTAAAGAAGGAAGCCTTATCCAAAGCGGTTTTTCTCCATTATGGTCCGACAGCTTCCTCTCCACCTATTACCATACACGGATTCACACCTTAATAGGAGAGATGGATGACATCGATTTTAATGATTTTATAAGAACCGGGGATGAATTGATCCTCTGGATCAACGACATAAATGGAAGCATCGAATTGGATCATGGCTTCAGTGAAAAATACAGGTATATTCCCGATTACCGTCTCATCCGGGAGGGCAGGACAGCCTTTACGGTGATCCCCCTTTCAGAATGGGCCCTTCTCCCGGACAACATAAGCCGAGAATTGGAAATTCAACCACTTATAATTGACGGAGGACTTCAGAGCCTGAAAATTCTTTCCGTGGGAATACCCCTTACTGCCAAAAATCCGGAAGGTGCAAAAGTATTCCTAACCTGGCTTCTTGAAGAAAAAACCTGGGAGGATTATCTTTTGCTGACCGGCAGAAACCGGGATGACAGCTTTGCATTTCTAGGAGGGATTTCCTCCTCCGAGACTCTCAATACGAAAATTCTACCAAAGACCTACCCATGGATAGAGCCCTACATTCCCCGGACGGGAGAATTTGACAGGCAGGCGGATCTACCACCCCAATGGATTTTCCTCTGGAAAGATCTTTTACTCCCTATGATCAGGGAGTCAATCAGCAATCCTCTCTATGACAGAGATATGGGTAAAGAGTATGAGGAATGGCTCTTATTGCACCCCGATGCCTGGGAATCTTAATAATTATTTGACATATCACACGATCCATTATAACATGCAGTTAATAAAATAAACCCATGGAGGCATTCTATGGCCGAAGTAATCTTGAAAGATATCACCAAAGTATATGATGGTGGTGTAAAAGCAGTGGACAAGGCCAACATCCACATTAAAGACCAGGAATTTGTAGTACTGGTAGGACCTTCCGGATGTGGTAAGTCCACAACTCTGAGAATGGTAGCGGGATTGGAAGACATCAGTGATGGTGAACTTCTAATCGATGGAAAGAGAATGAATGAAGAGGCTCCAAAGGACAGGGATATCGCAATGGTATTTCAGAACTATGCCCTCTATCCCCATATGTCAGTCTATGACAACATGGCATTCGGTCTCAAAATCAGAAAATATCCCAAAGCGGATATCGATGCACGCGTCAAAGAAGCAGCCCAGATTCTGGACATCGAAGAACTTCTGGAAAGAAAACCCAAAGCCCTATCTGGTGGACAGAGACAGCGTGTTGCTGTAGGTCGTGCGATTGTACGAAAACCGAAGGTATTCCTCTTCGATGAACCCCTGTCCAACTTGGATGCAAAACTAAGAGTGCAGATGAGAGCCGAAATTGGTGCCCTTCACTCCAGACTTTCAGCCACAATGATTTATGTAACTCATGACCAGGTAGAAGCCATGACCATGGGAGACAAGATTGTTGTTATGAAGGGCGGAATCATCCAGCAAATTGGAACACCTTTGAAACTGTACAATGAACCTATCAACAGATTTGTTGCCGGATTCATCGGATCTCCTCCCATGAATGTTGCCATTGCGAAAATATCTGAAGAAAATGGAAAAATTATTGTTACCGAAGAAGGAATGAAGGTTGCAATCGAAGGCAGCAGAGCTGAAACTCTCAAAGCCTATGTAGGCAAAGAGCTTCTTGTCGGGATCAGACCTGAAGACCTGAACTTTACTACCACTCCCGTAGACAGTAACATGGTAGCCAAGGTTGTGGTTATTGAACCTCTTGGTGCTGAGACTCAGCTCCATATCAACACAGGGTCCCATACCTTCACAACAAAGAATGACCCCACGATTTCGGTGAAAGTCGGTGATACCGTCAACTTTACACCTACCATTGATAAGCTTCATTTCTTTGATCTGGAAACAGAAAGATCACTCTTCTTCACTGAAGACTGATAAAGACTAAAAAATTAAAGCAAGACCGCTCCATGAGGAGCGGTCTTTTTTTATTGCCTTTCTGAATAATCTGAATATACTAGAAAATATGAATAACTATATATACTTGAAAAAGTATAAAATCTTACAGATTCTATTCATTATGCTGACAATATCTCTGAGTGCTGCTGATATTACAATCAGAGAAATAAATTTCAATGGACTCATAAGAACAAAGGAGCATATCGCTCTTCAGATAGTCCGTCCAGTAGAAATCGGCTCACCTTTTTCAAATGAAACAGAAGGAATCATCATCCAGGAACTCCGTGAAGCCGGCATATTTAATCCGGAAATTACAACCGAAGTTATAATCCAGGAGAATGAAGCGTTTATAGAGGTCTTCTTGAAAGATCGTTGGACTCTGATCCCCATCCCCATTTTTTCATTTTCACAGAACGGGGCATGGAAAGCGGGTGTTCTGGGCATTGAGAGCAATCTTCTCGGTTATTACAAAACTCTGGGAGTCGGATTGTTCATTGGTTCAGAAGGCTGGTCACTCCTCAGTTTTTTTAGTGATAATATTTTCCTGGGAACAGATCTTAAATTCGGCTCGTCCATAACCCTGGGATTAAATGAGATCACAGATGAGAATGTTCAGGAAGAGACCATCAGGAATTACCAGGTGGATGAAACAGGCTTCGGTATGTCTCTGGAATATCCCTTCAGTGAGGAGTTTTCCCTGAAAGGAGGAGGAAGGTATGATCGCTCGGTTCTCCGCCCGGAGAGTGCTGTTCAAACAGGAATCCCCGACATGCAAAGCGCTGGCCTATTCAATGAAATAATATGGAAGGATCTTTATTATGGGATTCCCTATAATTTTGGTTTGCTTGCGAAGGCTGAATTCAATTGGAATTGGGGCTTTGAGGATACTGAGAACTACACTGCTCTGAAGGGAAAGGTGAACTGGTCCCTGAATCCCATCGCGAACCATTTATTAGTGATTGGTGCAGTATCAGGATGGTCCCGGGACAATCCTGTACAGCAGCAGTTTCGTCTGGGAGGAGAACCCGGCTCCCTGGTATTGCCCGTGAGAAGGATCGCGGCAGATGAATATTCGGCTTCATCCGCGGCTTATAATGTTCCCCTCTGGTTTTTCCCGGGAGGAACACTTTCTATAAAAGGCTTTTATGAAGTGGGTTATTATAAATCTGATATTGTTGAAAGAACCCTGTTCCATGGCCCCGGAACAGGTTTAGAAATTTTTATTGATAACCTGGCTATTCCTGCGATACAAATGAACATAGCCTGGAACCTGGAAACCGGACGCTATCAGTTCAGTGCCGGTGTCGGCATGGGCGGCGGAGATTGATGGTCCTTTGTGTTGAGTAATTTGCTACAAGAACTTTGACCATTGCAGAATAAACAATCATCTCTTCCGAATTTACCATTACTAAATCCCTCCCTCTTGATTGACATCCCTTTGAAGTGGGTTTATTTTTTCATAAAAGCTTAGAACCCTTTCGGGTCAAAATGAGGATGATTATGAATTATTTCAATACACTTTCCCTGAGAAAAAAACTGGACCAACTGGGAACATGCAGCTTGATCTCCCGATCAGAATTTGACGGTGTCGAAAAGCTGAAAGGAAAGAAAGTTGTCATCATCGGCTGCGGGGCCCAGGGACTCAACCAGGGTCTGAACATGAGAGACAGCGGATTGAATGTCTCCTACACATTAAGAGAAGCAGCCATCAGCGAGAAAAGACAGTCCTATATCAATGCAAGCGAAAACGGATTCACCGTCGGTGTCTACAAAGACCTGATACCCACTGCAGATCTGGTACTAAACCTGACACCCGACAAGCAGCACAGCGCCGTTGTGAAAGCCATTATGCCCCTTATGAAAAAAAATGCAGCCCTGGCCTACTCCCACGGATTCAATATCATAGAAGAAGGAATGCCGATCAGAAAAGACCTGACAGTTTTAATGGTCGCCCCCAAATCTCCCGGTTCTGAAGTACGGGAAGAGTATAAGAGAGGATTCGGAGTGCCGACCCTTATCGCGGTACACCCTGAGAACGATCCTAATGGAGACGGCCTGGAACTTGCCAAAGCCTATGCAGCGGCCACTGGTGGACACAAGGCGGGAGTCCTGCATTCCTCCTTCACGGCAGAAGTAAAATCAGACCTGATGGGTGAACAAACCATCCTCTGCGGCATGCTTCAGACCGGATCACTCCTCTGTTTTGATAAAATGGTAGAGAAAGGAATCGATCCCTCCTATGCCTCAAAGCTGGTTCAGTTCGGCTGGGAAACCATTACAGAAGCCCTGAAGCACGGTGGAATCACCAACATGATGGACAGACTCAGCAACCCCGCCAAGATCAAGGCTTATGAAGAAGCGGAAGAGATAAAAATCATCCTGAGACCCCTGTTTGAAAAACACATGGACGATATCATGGAAGGTGATTTTTCTGCTACCATGATGGCGGACTGGGCTGCCGGCGACAAGGATCTTCTGAGATGGCGCGAAGAGACTGGAAATTCCAAATTTGAAAAGACTGCAGCCGGTTCTATGGAGATAAGCGAGCAGGAATATTTTGATCATGGAATCCTGATGGTTACCATGGTAAAAGCCGGTGTTGAGCTGGCCTTTGAGGTAATGACAGAGTCTGGCATCATGGATGAGTCTGCTTACTATGAGTCACTTCACGAATTACCACTGATTGCCAACCTGATCAGCCGCAAAAAACTGTATGAAATGAATAAGGTCATCTCTGACACTGCCGAATATGGTTGTTATCTTTTTGCAAATGCGGCCACTCCTATGCTCGCAGATTACATGTTGAGCGTAGACAGTGATCTTATTGGAAAGGGAATGGGATGTTCAAACCAGGTAGACAACCTTAATCTGATTCAGGTGAATGATGCCATCAGAAACCATCCCATCGAAACTGTGGGAGTCATGCTCCGCGGGTTCATGACGGAAATGAAGGCATTAAACTAATCCTCTTCAATATACCCATATTATAAAAAAGCTGCTCCTTGAAAAAGGGCAGCTTTTTTTGGTTTTTCAGAACTGAACAATAAGCAAAATCAGCCTATTGTTTCACCCGTATTATCCTGAGAAACATCAACCAGAAGCTCTGCAGTATCCAAGGTTCTGTCTCCATCAGAGTTCTTCTCAGAAGCATCAAAATCATCGGGTGATATATCATCACAAACATCACCGGTCTTGAAAAACTCCAGTTCAGACCCGATTCTGCCAGCCACAGAACCGATTGTATCCGTCATGTTCTGTATTTTGTCGATGGCTAGGGTAATATTCTCAACCCCGGCGGAGACCTGATTGATTCCTGAATTAACACTGCCTGAAATGGCCTGAACATTTTCAACCGCATGAATCATGTTCTGGGACTGATCGGTCATACTGGATGAATCTTGTCGTACATCGATGGCCATGGTTTGCAGGGAGTTCATGGCCTGCAGAATCTGATCTCCTCCTGATTTCAGTTCTACCATGCTCTGGCTTATTTCATTCATGGAAGAGAACAGGTCTTCAACCTCGTTGACCGTTCTGGAAAAAGTTGTCATGGTGACTTCACTGGAATCAGTGGCTTCCCGGATATTCTGGATAATCTCATTCAAGGATGTTCCAATTTCCCGGGAGTTCTGGGATGACGCCTCAGCCAGTTTTCTGATTTCATCAGATACGACCGCAAATCCCTTCCCGTATTCTCCTGCATGCGCCGCTTCTATGGCTGCATTCATGGACAACAGATTGGTTTGAGAGGAAATATCTTCAATGACAGAGATCATGTTCCGGATAGCATCAATGCTGTTGTTGATTTTCTGAATGGTCTGGGATGTATCCTTGAGCTGATTATTCCCTTCATCCATCGAATTAACCATTCCTTCCAGACTGCCCAGCTTCTTGATCGTCACCTGCTCCACATTGGCAATGGAGGCCATCATTTCATTGACCGAAGCAGATGATTCTTCGATCATGGAAGTCTGTTCCAGAATGCTCCTGTTAAGAGTGTCAATCTTCCCCGAAATAAATTCTACGGCTTCGTAGGAGACTTTTGTTGTTTCATCCAGTTGTAGAATATCCTGCTTCATTTCATCCGTGCTGATTTTAATGCCACGGCTGGTCGTAGTCGTTTCTTCCACCTGTCGGATCAGTTTATCCCGGACACTCAGATTTTCATCGGAAACGCTTTTAATCCTATCAATGATCCCTTTCATGGAGTTCTGAAATAGTGAGAGATTAGAATTGAGTCTGGCAAGATCATCCTTAGAAGTCACTTCCCCTACAGACCGCAGGTCCCCGTCCTTAAGCCGGTTGATGCTGCCTTCGATACTCCTGATGTTTTTCACAATCTGGTTGGTAAAGATGATGGACCCCATAAAGACGAGAGCCAGGATAAGAATCATTCCGAGAAAAGAATATGTGAGGCTCCTCCTCTTGATATTTTGGACTTCATCCTCCACAAAAGCGAATTGCTCCGATATAACGGTGACCGAACTTTCAAGTACATTTTCATAAATACTGTGCTGAGATAAATAGTTGGTCAATGACAGGTTGAAAAGTGCCATCATGGTGGAATCCTGATTCTCATGAAAACGCTTAGCCTGGTAGATTTTTACAAAAGAGAAAGAGTTGAGAAAAATATAAACTTCTTCAATGGATTTTCGAAAAGCCTCGTCAGATTTTTTGAATTGAGTCAGCCGGTCCAGCTTCATTTCATTCAGCCGGACAATGATGTCCAGGGCATCAGCTATATTGTCACTCGTGGCCCGCAGGTATTCAACAGACTTGATTTCCTCGAAAAGAGAGTTTGTTTCCTCGATCCTATCATAAAAATCGTCCATCTGCCGCACATAGGGAGACTGGCCAAGAAGCTTGTTCAATTGAATCCGTTCAAGTTGAATACTGTTTCTCAAGGAATCCAGAATATTCTTTTCTGATTCGATTTTTGCAATAGGCGCCATTATCATAAAGTAAAGCCCGATGATAAGGCAAAATAAGATCAGAAAAGATGTAACTAAAAAGAGAAGTTTTGTTTTTATTGTCATTAATGAATACCTTCCGTGTTTGGTTTTATACTACACATTGTCTTTTTTTTTACATAAAATCAGTTACAATAGGATCAAAGGGACGGATTTAGTATAACCTTAATTATTCAAAAAATCACCCCTTTTATATGCAGATTTAAACAGGATGGCTCTATGAATTTTTTTAAAAAGATTATTCCAGTAATGCTTTTACTTTTTATTTTAAATCCACTCCTATGGCCGGAAGGCCAGGCTGATCCTATCCCCCTCAACCCCAGGGTAGTACATGGAACCCTGGACAATGGATTGAAATACTATATTCAGAAAAATGGTACACCTGAAAACAGAGCGGTCCTCCGACTGGTCATCAATGCCGGGTCCCTGCTGGAAGATTCAGACCAATTGGGAATGGCTCATTTTCTGGAGCATATGGCCTTTAACGGAACCACAGCCTATGAGAAGAACGATCTGGTTCATTTTCTTCAGAGTATAGGTATGCAGTTCGGACCGGATATAAACGCCCATACTTCCTTTGATGAAACCGTCTATAAATTGATGATCCCCCTGGACCAGCCGGAGAACCTCCAGACCGGTCTGGACATCCTTGAGCAGTGGGCCTTTCACATGAATTTGAAAACCCGGGACATTAAAGAAGAGAGAGGCATTATCCTGGAAGAATGGCGCCGGGGTCTTGGAGCATCCCGCCGAATGATGGATGCGGCCTATCCGGAAATCATGTATAAATCACTCTACGGTGAGCGCCTGCCCATTGGAACTGAAGAATCAATAAAGACATGCACTGCCGAAGCCATTCGCCGCTTCTACAAGGACTGGTACCGACCTGATTTGATGGCCGTCATAGCTGTCGGCGACTTTGATCCGGAGACACTGGAAAAAGAGATTATTTCACGCTTTGGAAAGTACCAGAATCCCCGGCTTCCCAGAGAAAGAGTGGAAGCTCCCGTTCCGGAACACAGAGAAACAGTCTTTACCAATCAGAGTGACCCTGAAGCAACCTGGACAGCTGCCATCATTTTTAATAAGTTTGCAAAGAAAGAAGTCCGAGACAGAAAGGACATCAGGGATGAACTGATGGAGGATCTTTATCTGACCATGTTCAACAACAGACTGGAAGACATTCAGAACAGTCCGGAACCTCCTTTTACCTATGGTTATGTAGACTTCAGCACTCTTACAAGGCAAAAAACCTTTCATACCATGACCGTCGTAACGGCCGAAGAAGATTTGTATAACGGGTTCAGGACCATCCTTACCGAGGAAAAAAGAATTAAAGACCACGGATTTACAGAATCCGAACTGAACAGAGCCCGAAAAGAACTCTATTCCAGGATGTTCACGGCCTACAACAACCGTAACAACCAGGAGTCAGCAGATCTGGCAGAAAGTTATGTCAGCTTTTTTCTGGACAGATCACCCGCCCCGGGAATGGACTATATATGGTCCGCTTTCAACGATTATATCGAAACGATCAGCCTTGAAGATATCAGTGAGATAGCGCGTCAGTGGCTGAGTGAAGAGAACAGGGTTATCTACACCATGACACCAGACCGGAAGGATCTGGAAGCTGTGGACCCGATCAAGTTGTCAGGGATTAACTACAGGGTAAGCCAGTCGAAAACAGAAGCTCTCAAGAACAGGAATCCCTCGTCATCACTACTGGAAGACATCCCCGAGGCAGGAAGCATCACCAGCCGCCGGATACTGGAAGAGGCCCAGGCCCAGGAATGGATTCTCAGCAACGGAGTCAGGGTGGTCCTTAAAAAAACTGATTTCAAGGAAAACGAGATCCTTTTTTCAGCCATGTCCCCCGGGGGTATTTCTCTGGCAGAGAATGAAAATTACCTGACCGCCTCCTTTGCCTCTCAGGTCATCCTTCAGAGCGGAGTGGGCCCTTTTTCAAAACAGAATCTCGAGAGAGTCCTGGCAGGCTCTACGGCCAGCCTGCAGCCTGTTATCAGTGAAATGAGCAGCGGTGTTAGAGGCAGCAGCACCAGGGAAGACCTGGAAACCCTGTTTCAGCTGAATTACCTCTACTTCAGCTCTCCCCGGCTGGATAAGCCCATATGGAACTCCTACAAAACACGCCTTGGAAATAGTTTGAAAAACAGGGATTCCAACCCCATGACACAATATTCGGACCTCCTCATCTCACTTTTATACCAGGACCATCCCCGCAGCCAGCCTCTCAGAGAAGAAATGCTCTCTCAAATAAACCCGGACCTGGCCTTTGATTTCTATAAAGCCCGTTTTGCCCAGGCCGATAATTTTACATTTTTCATCACAGGCAGCTTTGATGAAGAGCAGCTGATTCCTCTGATAGAAACCTACCTGGCGTCCCTCCCCAACAGGGGTGCCGCCGAATCCTGGCAGGATAGAAACCTGCGTTATCCCCGTGGTCAAATCCGGGAGAGCCTGTCCATCGGCCAGGACCCTGTCAGCTATGTCACCATGATCTATCCGGGAGAATGGGAATGGAGCAATCTGGAGACTCAACTGATACAGGCCGTCTCTGATTCACTTCAGATGATGATAACCGAGGAAATCAGAGAAAATGCGGCCGGAACCTACAGTCCCTCAGTGTCTGTCACCCCGGCCAAGGTTCCTTATGAGGATTATTATTTTATGATTTCCTTCTCCTGCGATCCCGAGAGGACTGAGGAGCTCATCCGCCTGGTGAAGGAAACTCTGAACAGAATCAAGGCCGGTGAGATTGAAGAACGATTTATACAGGATGTAATCAAGGCCAGAACTATCCTCTTAGAAGATGAACTCAGAAAAAACAACTTCTGGCAATCCCGGATGGAAAGGAATTATTTCCTGGGTTTGAAGGATGATGATATTATGGCTGTGAATGAGCTGGAAGGGTATTACACCAGGTATTTATTTCAGAACAGGATCACCAGGTATTTGTCTGATGAGGACAACCTGGAAGTCATCCTCTTTCCTGCTGAATAAAATCTGAAACAGCCCCCGTGGGGGCTGTTTCCTATTGAGGGATTGAGGGGACTAAATTCGTTGGATCCGAAGTGCCTGCAGGCAGATCCCGGGCAGTCGCGGGAAGCCAGGTCTGATTCCGGCCGAAAGGACCGATTTTGCCCCGGACAATGAGGTTCCCACCTTCGAGCCATATTTCGGATGAATAAACTTTTCCTTCCTGTGGATCCAGGATCTTTCCTTTTTTCCACTTACGACCTTTCTCTTCCATATCCCATATGAAATCCAGGCCGGCGTAGAAGGGTTCACCCTTAACGTTTTCAGCCCTGTGGCTGGGACTGACATAAGTATCTTTCAGCTTGCCATCTTCAAAAGTGACAAGGATGCGCCCAAAGACTTTTCCCTGATACTCATAGACTTTAACAATGGATTTAACTTCGCTTGTGGCATCATCAACTGTTTTCCACAACCCGAGAATTCCGGTATTGGCCATCAGAGGGGCTGCAAAAAAGCAAAGGATAAAGAACACATTTAATATTTTTTTAGACATATGACTCCCTTAAAAAAAGATATGGATCATTTTAGCATGACTTTTCACTATGGCAAGGAGGATTGAAAAAAATGAAGATATATGAGGATCCTTTTTATCAAAAATTGAATAATTCTTCAGGATTCACCTCGCAGAGCTCTCCTCTTTTCTCCAGATCCTTAAGATCCAGCTCCTCACGGTTTCCCAAAATTAGAATATTACTCTTGACGGGAATGACAGATGTTCTGAAATACTCTTCCATGACTGGATAGCGATATGACTCCAGTTCTTTGAAGATTTGCTGTCTGAAATCTCTGTCCAACCCCAGTTCCCGAGCGTCCCACCAGCTCCAGAAAATATCTGCATCAGAGATCCTTTCCGAGGCCTGACTCTTGAGCAGCGCCATTCTGGCCTCTTCAAAGAGTCTGTCTTTGGCCGGGACTGTCTGAAAGAGTCTGTCCATCTCGGTAATGGCCTCGGGAAGTTTGTCAGCCTGTGTCCCCAGATAACTGGAAAGAATATGCCTGTTCCCGGGGAAATCAGGAACAGAAATGCTGGAGAAGGCCGTATAGGCCAGGCCTCGGGCTTCCCGAATTTCCTGAAAGAAGATGGAATTCAGGCCGGCACCGAAAAATTCATTGAACAGGGAGATGGATGCCAGATTATCGACACTGAAAGGTTCCTGAGCGGCCAGCCTGAAGATCTCGGCCTGTACCATGTCATGGTGAGTAAAAAATATTTTATCCTCCCCGACTCTTTCCGGGTATTCCTTTTTGGGTCTCAGAGAGAGAGACTGTCCGGTGCCCGGATGCAGACTACTCAATAGGGAATTTATCTCTTCCAGAGACCTTGTTCCGTAGTAAAATACCTGGTGAGGAAGATCAAACAAACGTCTGAGTTCAAAAGTCATTTTATCCACGTCCTGAGACTTCAGAATTCTTTCGGGTATGATATCCCGGAAAGGAGAATGCTCTCCATAAAGTCCCCAGGAATAAAGACCACCGAAGAGCAGAACCTTTTTGCTCAACTTGGCATCCCGCCGCCTCTTGATGAGTCCCTGAATATATTTCCGATAACTCCTTTTATCACTCTGACCGCGTCGGATCAGGTTCTGCACATAAACCAGAGCCTTCTCCAGGTCCTCTTCCTTCCCGAATAATGAAAAGACCGAACGCTCAAGATCCACCTGAAAGGACAAGTCGATTCCCAGAAGAAAGGCTTCCTTCTGCAGGGCATCCGGACTCAGAGTATCAGTCCCCAGGTAGGGAAAAAAATCACCCGCGATGGGGAGCCAGGGAGAAGCACTCTTTCCCTCGGGGAATATATAGGTCAATTCAAAAAGGTCATTCTTCCTGTTAGGACATTGGGTGATATTGATAGAATCGTTGAAACGACAGTGGTTCAGATCTTTATCATAATCAGGAAATGACGGGCTTCTATATCCTGGATTTCTGGTTCTGAGATCTGAAAAGAAGGAAGATTCCCGGTTGTAATCGATCTTCAAAGCCGTGATTTCCGGTTTATTCACCTGCTCCAGGCAAGGATCCTCGCCTTCCTTTTTATCTACACGGACATAGGCATCATTAAATTTCTCTTTGACAAAAGAGATCAGATCCTCCGCAGTAAAGCTTTTAAGTCGATCCAGGCGGCCCAGGTATTCTGACCAGCTGATTCCTTCAGTGAAGCAGTCTACAAAAGCATTGACGATCTGATTGGTTTCAAGGTCCTGGGTCTGTTCAATCTCCAGAAACTTGATGACTCCCTGGAGGAGGCGAAAATCAAATAGACCTTTTCTGATCAAATCCAGCTGTTTGAGAAGCAGCCTGTGGACACTGCCAAGAGATTGACCCGGACCGGGAGTTCCAAACAATACAAACCAGCCGTAATTTCCTGCCGTACTGAGGCTGCTTCCGCCATCGAGAATCTTTTGCTTCTGTACCAGATTCAGGTCTATAAGACCAGCCTGGCTGTTGCTCAGGATCAAGTCCAGCATACAAAGGGGATAATAATCTTCAGTCCGAACTCCACCGAAGCGGAATCCTGTCATGGTGAACTCAGAATCAGCCCCTTTGATGCTGTGTCTTTCAGAACTTTTCAGGTGTTTAGCGGTTTTCAGAGGGAGAGCTGCTTTGCTTATGGGAGAGGGATTCCAGGAACCCCAGATTCTTTCAATCAGATCAAGAGCTTCTTTTCTGTCAAAATCCCCTGCCAGACAGAGAGCCATATGCTCGGGTCGGTACCAGGTTTTTCGAAATTCTTCGATCTTCTCCAATGAAGGAGCCTTGATGTGTTCTTTTTTACCCAGAATGGTATGACTGCCATATTCATGCTCGGGAAAGAGTTTTTCAAGCATGAGATCCCGGGATCTGGAAAAATCATCATCCAGATCCTGGTTGAATTCCTCAAAAATGGCTTCAATCTCGGTTAGAAAAGAGCGGATAACGGGATGAGAAAAACGCTCAATTTCAAGATTGACCCATCGTTCCAGCTCGACCGAAGGAATGTCGCATTTATAGACAGTTTCGCTCACGCTGGTATAGGCATTGACTCCCCGGGCTCCCAGATGGGAAAGGATGCGGTCATATTCGCCGGGAAGACTGAGGACAGAAGCCTTCTGGTTCAAGCCGTCAATGAGTTGAAACTGGGCTTTCCGCTCACCCTCATCCTCAATCAGTCTCATTTTTTCAAAGGCACGGCTGATCTGATCCAGGACAAGCTTTTCCTCATCTCTCTTGAGGGTTCCAATGGCCTCGGAGCCCTTGAACATCAGGTGTTCCAGAATATGAGCGGCTCCGGTTGATTCCTCAGGGTCCTGAGCAGAACCGGCTTTGATGACAATCCGGGTCTCGATCCTCGGTTTATGGGTCTGACAGGACAGATAGAGGGTCAGACCATTGGCAAGGGTGTGGGTCGTCAGATTATATGGGTCGTATGGTGAATCTATTTGATCGGAATCATTCCGCATGTCGGCTTTCAAAAACATAAGAGCATAATATAACCGATTCACCCAGGAGGGAATAGAGACTGAAATGCTCTTCAGAACAAAAAGCTGCCCGAGAGGGCAGCTTGAACAGGTTCTGATAGTATTAGATTCTACTGGAAAATGATATCGAGACTGGCTTTCAGAACACTTGAGGAAGTTGCAGGGCTCCTGGCACTATCAAAGGTTTCGGCATCACTATCAGGACTGCTTGTATCCTCCCCTGCTGCGGTGCTGGGAGAGACCCCGGAGTCCCGCTTTTTCTGCTGAGACGGAGAAACAGGCCCCCCTTCCTCGGAAGCATGAGATGATGACCCTTCGGGAACGCTTACCTTGGCTCCGGTCTTGCCGTAAAAATCAACATTTCCTTCCTGAACCTCGATACGCAGACCATCAAAGGTAAAAGATGTCCCTCTTACAGCCGCCGTGGCAACGGGACTTCTGACCTGAAAATCATTGATACGCCTTTCACTTTTCTTCACATCCGTTCTGATCCGGCCTGAACCGAGGAACAGCTTGGTTGTGGTTGTATCCCCTGAGGATGAAAATTCCTCCAGGGTCATTCTTGTCAATGGACGAACCGTAATATTGGCATTATCCATGACGACAACGGCTTCTGAGGCAAAACCGGTTGAGATCTTTGAGTTGGAAGGGATGGTCATCCCCGCACTGGCTGTCTGCCATCCCATTCCGGGCTGCTGTAGTTCAACTTTCCCGGAGACATGGCCCACGGTGACACTCTGGGCGGTCAGTAGAGCCGCGAGGGAAATAAACATTAAAAACAATACATACTTTTTCATAAAAGAACCTCCTGTAAATGCTTCAGGTTTCAGCCTAGAAGCTGACAGAGACATAAGCACCAATCCGGTAAAGGATATCCTCGTTGCTCTGAACATCTGTATTGGGAAAAAACACTCCCGACCTCAGAGCAAGACCAAGATCCGAATAAGGACGGTAGTTGACGACAAAATCAACTTCCTGTCCGAGATACAGTGAATTCCCGGAATCTTCTGTCATCGTGTCATCAGAGATGGGACCATCTATAGCCCGCAGGAATGTAATCCCTGACAAAACGACCTGTATCTTATCTATGGGTTTAACAGAAACGCTGAGGTCTCCGAATATCAGGTTACCAATCTGAGGAGTATAAACAAAGCCCTTTGTAGAATTGGATATGGGTGTATATTGATTCAGCTGTTTGTCTCCTGGTAACGACAAAACGCCGAATTCACCGCGGTTCTTCCAGGGGTCACCCGAAGAATACAGAGCATCTAGGCTGATAGTGGTTTTATACCGTGATTCCAGATAGTAATCCAGGGTGGCCGTCACTAATCCGCCGAGGGAAGTATAATCTGCGGATGGGGCGGGATCATAGGCTGGAATCAGATACTGTCCTGTCTGCAGAACTCCCGTCAGGCTGTAGTAGAGATCGGGAAGGAAACGCCCGTCTGCTCCCATTTGAAAATACTGTGTATGAAGTTTGCCCGTTTCACTATCTTCCAGGTAGGAATTATCATCCATCCTCAGATCCTGCTGGGCAATGACCGCCAGAATAAGGCTGTTTCCTCCCGGGAGATTCGAGTATTTGGCCTCTGCAAAGGCAATGAGCCTGGGGGGTGCCAAAAGATATTCATCATCCTTTTCCAACTTGTCCGCCGGTGTCATGACAATGTCTGAAGTCTGTCCAAAAACAAGACCTGTATAACCTGCACCGAAACGGACAGGAAGAGTCCTGTTCTGCAGAGTGATTTCCACACCGTCAGCCAAAGACTTCATGACCCGTCCGGTACTGTCATTAAAGCGGAACCGTCCTGCATTATATCTCAGACTTTTTCCTTCTTCCAGAACAGTGCGGCCATAGAAATAAGCATTGGTAAGATCAAAAATATTCTTATGATCCTCTTTTTCATAGCGGTAGACATAATCGCCTTTTATATAAAAATTCAGCAGTGGACTCTGCTCTCCTCTGTACCAGAGGGAGGCTTTGTTCCCCTGAGTGAAATCTTCATACTCAACATTGGAGATCTGGGATATATTTTCTACCTTCCCTCCCCAGTCAGAATCCAGGGCATAGAGTCGGAATGACAAGAAAACAAAGAAAACAATTATGATTTTTCGGCTTTTCATCTTGCCCCCTCCTTTTCAAGTATGGTGACGAGTGCATTGATGACCTCAAAAGGTTTCAACCCTCGGCCGGGGGAGGATTTTCCGATGATCCACCGCTTATAGGCAGCTTCTCTGGCTGCATATCGGGGTCCTGGTACAAGGCTGTACATCAGACCACCCTTCAATTCAAGTACTTCCATCATGATATAAGAAAATTCTCCATAACTGATGGTTCTATCCGGATTCAGGTCCTTCAGTTTATTCAGGTTCTCTGACTGTCCTATCCAGTTCATGGCTTCATCAACAGAAGCGGTGTCAGTAATTTTTTCACAATCGGCAAGAATCAGATAGGCACTCGTCCCAAAATCCGCTTCAGCTCTGGCCAGAAAAACATCCAGAACTTCATTGGATTGCGCTGCCAGAGTGAAGGGTACCAGGAATCCCAGGGCCAGGACTGTGGTAAGAAAGATTTTTTTCATTTACATCGACTCCTATATCTCGATACCTCTATTTTAGGCCTCAATTGGCAGGATCTCAATATTTCATCTTCAAAAAAATGAACAACTTATAGCAATTCTTTACTTTTTTATGGAAATCCCTGATCAGACAGCTATAATGATACAAAACCGGAATGAACATCACCGGGAGGTATTCATGAAAAAAAGATATATGTTTCTGGGAATTCCCCTTTTATTATCCCTTCTGTTTTCCTTTCTCTTGACCCTGGAGCCATACCAGAAAATTGAAAACTCGGTTTATGACCTTTTGCTGCGCATTAAACCGGAAGTGGCGGAAGATCAAGACTTACTTCTGGTCAATATTGATGATCTGACAATTACAAATATCAACATGTATCCCCTGAGCCGGGATATTTTTGCGGACGGCCTGATCCTGATGCGGGAGCTGGGGGCTGAATACGCCATACTGGATATTGAGTTTATTGATAAGAGTCCTGCCGGACTGAACAATAAATACCTGGAGAATCAGATACCCAATCGATTTAATGATGTCTTTTATGATCTGTCCCGATATCAGGCCGATTTTTTAAACGCTTTACAGAACGAACAGATTGCCCTGGATGACGTACCCTATTACCAGACAATATTGAGTGATTACAACCTGGAGAAACAGCAGGAACTTCTCCAGTATGTCAACAAAATTGCCCGGGATAACGATGAGTATCTGGGCCGGGCCATCAGCTTCTTCGGCAATGTCATGGCCACTGTGAACATGATGAAAGACCTGGATGATACAACCCCTCAGTCTCTCAGAGATCTGGCGAAGGAAAAGTTATCACTCAACCACTATTTTAATGCACCCGTTACAGACTTCGCTACAGCGGTGGATATCAAACCCGCCATAAATGAAGTCCTGTCCAACTCTCTCAATGCAGGGTTCCCCCGGGTGAGTATTGACCCGGACGGAGTGAGACGGCGTATAGACCTGATTTTTGATTATCAGGGAGAATACTACCCCCAGTTGGGTTTTTCGGCCCTTCTTCAGAGAATGGATGTTCAGGGAATGGAAAAAACCAAAAAATCATTAATCCTGAAAGGTGCCGTCACTAAAGGCAAAGAAAGACAGGACATCGAGATTCCCCTGGACCGGACAGGTCAGATGATGATCAACTGGCCGAAAAAGCCCTATAGCAAGAGCTTCAATCATATAAGCTTTTACCACCTGTATTGGCATGACATACTTCTGTCGGATTTAATTTACAACATGACCCTGCTGGATGGGCAGGGACTCCTTGAAGCTCCCTTTTATGAGGGGGACACCCCTCTGATGGACCTTTTTGACTATGTAGAGAGCCTGAAAACCGATCATATGGAGGGAACCCGGGACATCGACCTGGACGAATATCTCTCCCTGCGTAGGCTGTTTTTCACCGAAACTGCCGGCTATTTCAACGGGGATTCGGAGCAGTATATTCTGGATGAATTGAACGGCTATCTGGCACGCCCCGATTTGGAGGAAGAACAGATCCAGCGTTTTCAGGATCTTGTCGCCTTTATACCGGAAGTATTCAGTGCTTCCAGGAATTTGATCAACACCATTCAGGAACTCCGTGGAACTCTCAAGGAAAGCCTGGAAGGCTCCTTATCCATCATTGGTTACTCGGGAACATCCACCACCGATGTTGGAGTCAACCCCTTCGAAAAAGAATATATGAATATGGGACTGTATGCGGCTGTTACAAACACCATTCTGTCGGGTCAATTCCTGGATGAGACCCCCCTCTGGCTGCCCATTCTCTTAACGATACTGATGTCTATTCTCACGGGATGGATCGTTTCCAGACTGAATCATCCCGTTTGGGGAATCGTATCAGGGCTTTCTATTCTGGTTCTGACCGAATCGGCTTTAATCTTGGGCTTTATCATGACCGGGAGCTTTACGCCCCTGTTCACTCCGGGGATTTCCATCCTCCTGTCCTTTATATCTATCGTCAGTGTGAACCTCATATTCTCATCCAAGGAGAAGGGATTCATCCGCAACGCCTTTGCCCAGTACCTATCCTCTGATGTTATCAATGACCTGCTGAATGACCCCTCCAAGCTCGCTCTGGGAGGAGAAGAACGACACATGACTGCCATGTTTACAGATGTCAGAGGTTTTTCTTCCATCTCTGAAAAACTCACACCCCAGAACCTGGTCGCCCTGCTGAATGAATACCTCACCGAAATGAGTAACCTGATCATGGAGGAAAAAGGAACCATCGATAAATACGAAGGGGATGCGATCATCGCCTTTTTCGGAGCCCCTCAACCCTTCCAGGACCATGCCGTCAAAACCTGCCGGGCAGCGATCCGGATGAAGAAGGCCGAAGCAATTCTCAATGAAAAGATGCTGGCCGAAGAGAGGAGTCCTGGTCCCCTTTTAACCAGAATTGGAATCAATACAGGAGACATGGTTGTTGGAAACATGGGAACCCTTCAAAAAATGGATTACACCATGATGGGAAACGCCGTCAACCTCTCTGCCCGTCTGGAGGGTGTAAACAAACAGTACGGTACCTGGATTCTGATCAGCGATTCCACCTACAAAGAAACGGGAGACCAATTTACCGTTCGCCAGCTGGATAGAGTCAGGGTTGTAGGCATCAACGAACCCGTCCGGCTCTATGAACTGATTGATGAAAAAAACATGACTCCCGAAACAATTCTGGAAGGTCTGGACTATTTCCATCGGGGAATGGAACAGTTTGAAACCTGGAACTGGTCAGAAGCAACCGAGTGGTTCAAGAAGGCGAGAAAGAGTATCCCCGAGGATGCTCCTTCAGAAATCTATATGAAACGCTGCCTGAAATTCAGTCAGGATCCTCCGCCGAAAGACTGGGATGGAGTATTCAACCTGACACAGAAATAAGAGCATGAATCCGACAGGAGACTCACCATGAAACTGAAACATCAGAAAGGAATGTTCATTCTGATCCTGCTTATGGCCTCCTTTGCCCCTTTACAGGCCGGTGAATCCGGCAGAATCCATACGGTCACCAGTCTTGGTTTTGATCCGGTCAGTCGATACGGCAGCCTGGTAGCAGGGACGGGCATCTCTCTGTACCAGGAAGTCTACATCGGTATGGGAAAAGTCATTCAGGCCGGGGTCGGTTTAGGAACCCTGTTTTCCAGGGAGATTCCCGAGGAAGGCAGCCTCAGCTGGCAACCGGTTTATGGATCTGTCAAGTTCTTTATTCCTCAGAGCGAGGTTCCCTTCTACCTGAAAGGATGCGCCGGATATGCCTTTGTTCAGGGTAATAATGCTTTTATGACGGGAAAGACTGACCTCCGGGGAGGCCTGTACACCGTCCTGGGAGGAGGCGTGGATATGCCCTTCTACTACGGCAATACTGTCAGGTTTTCCTTTATATTTGATATGGGTTATACCTCGTATTCGGGAGAAGTAAAGCAGGGAGAGAGGGAGACCGGCATCAGCTATAATACTATGAATGTTGCGGCTGGCCTGGGAATGCGGTTCTGATCTTTCCTGACGAATCATAAATATATGTATTTTTTAATAATTTGCCATTCTTGGAGCCTCATAAGTCTGACCCGGGGCTTGTCACCCGAGGCCTTTTTCCTCTATATTTTAGGCTGAATCGCTAATTATTAATCGATTCCATTATAAGTCGTCTCAAAACTATATTAACCATAAAAGGAAAGAGACGTTAAATAAATATTTGAGGAGCATCTAAATGGTAAATGGTCTTATCGTAACCATTGTCGGAATGTCTGTGGTGTTTCTGTTTCTGGCTCTTCTGGTCATATCAACTATAACTATGTCCAAAATAGTCCTGAAGTTTTTCCCCGAGCAGGAAAAACCGGCCGCTCCCGCCGTCAGAAGATCATCCGCAGACGCTGAAATTGCTGTTGCAATTGCAGCTGTAAAAGCTCACACCCAATCCTAAAAGAGGTTAAATTCCCATGAAAAAGCGCGTAAATTTTATGTGTACAGCCTTCCGTGACGGTTTTCAATCTGTCTACGGGGCTCGTGTCCTGACAAACGACTTCCTGCCTGCCGTAGAAGCAGCATCCAAAGCAGGTATCAAACACTTTGAAGCAGGTGGAGGAGCCCGTTTCCAGGCTCCCATCTTCTATGGTAACGAAAGTGCCTTCGACATGATGGACGAATTCAGAAAGGCTGCCGGTCCTGATGCAGACCTTCAGACACTGGCAAGAGGTGTAAACGTTGTCGGTCTGAGTTCTCAGTCAAGAGATATTATCAACCTTCATGCCAAACTTTTCAAGAAACACGGAATGACCACCATCAGAAACTTTGATGCTCTCAATGACGTTAACAACCTGATCTCTTCGGGTCAGTGCATTCATGACGCAGGTCTGAGGCATGAAGTCGTTGTCACAATGATGGCACTTCCTCCCGGAGTAACAGGGGCCCATGACAAAGAATTCTATATCGGTGTTTTGAAAGGCATTATGGATGCAGGAATCCCTTATGACTCAGTCTGTTTCAAAGATGCCTCAGGTACAGCCACTCCCAAGATTGTGGGCGAAACAATTAAAGCGGCCAGAGAACTCCTCGGCCCCGATATGAATATCGTTTTCCACTCTCATGAAACAGCCGGTGTTTCCATCCAGCAGTATGTAACTGCGATTGAAGCTGGAGCAACTCAGATAGACCTTTCGCTGACACCAGTATCCGGTGGAACCTGTCAGCCCGACCTTATGACCATGTGGCATGCCCTCCGGGGTACTGATTATGATCTGGGTATAGATCCAATGGAAATCATGAAAGTGGAAGAAGTTTTCAGTGAATGTATGGCCGATTACTTCCTCCCGCCCGAAGCCACCATGGTGAACCCTATCATCCCCTTTTCTCCTCTTCCCGGTGGAGCACTGACAGCCAACACCCAGATGCTGAGAGACAACGGACTGATGGATAAATTCCCCGAAATTACGAAAGCCATGGGCGATGTAGTCATGAAGGGTGGATACGGAACCTCTGTAACACCGGTTTCACAGTTCTACTTCCAGCAGGCATTCAATAACGTTATGTTTGGTCCCTATAAAAAGATTGCCGAAGGATACGGAAAAATGGTCCTGGGTTATTTTGGAAAGACTCCATTGCCACCGGATGCTGAAATCATGAAAATCTGTCAGGAACAGATTGGACTCGAGCCCACGACTGAACTGGTAGTTGACATCAATGACAGAAACGAAAAGCTCGGTATTGAAGCAGCCAAAAAGATGCTCAAAGAGAACGGTATTACAGATCTTTCTGATGAAAACATCTTCATCGCCGCAGCCTGTCAGGATAAGGGAATCAT